>PGTJ01000711.1 GCA_002794515.1 Phototrophicales bacterium | reverse complement strand
CTGATGAAACGCATCTGCCCCCTCATCATCGAGGGGGCATGAGGGAGTTATTCATCACCACTCACCGATAACGAGAGCCACCGTTCGCTGGCATCGTATTCAAACAGCTCGGCATAGCGTCCCCAATCAACCGCCGTCTCGAATTGGCGTTGTGCCTCTTCTTCGGGATAATATTCATCGAGAATATCCATGAAAAAATCGGCACGCATCTCGTGGTTTTCTTTTTCCAACAAGGTCTGATAAATGGTGGCGACCAATGGCGCATTGGCTAATGCTTGTTGGCGGAAAATCTCTTTGCTCGATAGGATGTTGGCATCGGCAAAGATATGACCAATTTCGGTGACGGTAATATCGCCCGCTTCAACTTTGGCGAAGCCCAAGAGGGTGGCGGCATCGATGATCGCCAATAAATCTTCTGTATGCAATTGTAACCGTTCTGCCAGTTTGGGAATATCTTCTGTTTCGCCACGTTCTACGATGAATTCCAACAACCCACTGATGCCACCCACACGGGCGTGGGG
>PGTJ01000124.1 GCA_002794515.1 Phototrophicales bacterium | reverse complement strand
GTTGATGCTGATGGGAGTTGCCAACCCCCTTTGGGGGGCGTATTGGTTGGTGGTGTATCCGACATGGGTATGACCCTCTGGTTATAATTCGGTTATGCCATCGTATTCATACCCATTATACACTAATCCCCAAATTAACACGAATTTTAGGACGAAAATCCCGCTATTGATCACTCGATGAGCGGATAAATGGTGTGTGTATATGAGCCGAAATATGTCGATACGTGGCTTATTGTTCGTGATATGCCGATTTTTCGAGGTCTTGTTTGGGATGATCAGATGACTCAGACGACTCGAACCCAAATCCCAAATCACTATTATTATTCGGGAAAGGGGTGGTATCGAAGCTGATGGGTTCATCCTCAAATTCATCTAACAAATGCGTTTCGTCTTGTTCGACCTTGATGACCAACACACTGACGTTATCGCGCCCACCGCGTTTATTGGCTAAGGCGATGAGCGACTCGGCGATTTTATCGGGGTCATCTTGTGCGAGGGCAATCTGGGCGATTTCTTGGGGCTTGACGTGCAGGGTGAGACCATCGGAACACAACACCATCCGATCATTGACATGCAGTTGTTCATAATAAACATCCACCTCAATATCCCGCGATTGCCCCAATGCCCGATATAACACATTTCGCATGGGGTGTTCTTCTGCTTCTTCTTCGGTGATATGCCCCGCATTGACCAGCGCTTGCACGAAGCTATGGTCAGATGTCACTTGCATGATATGACCATCGCTACCATCTACCAAATAGGCACGGCTATCACCCACATGTCCGATAATGGCGTGTGTATTGCGGACGAAGGCGAGGGTGACGGTTGTCCCCATGCCCTTTAGTTCGGGACGTTTTTGTGCTTGGTCGATGATATTGTTATTAGCATTACGGACAGATTGCTTGAGTTGCTTGATGAGTGTATCTTCATCCATGTTATAATAACCATCGGGGTGCATCATGCCGTTGGTCAATCCCGCCTCGATGCTCTCGACAGCGATGCGACTCGCTTCTTCCCCTGCGACCGCGCCACCCATGCCATCGGCGACAATCGCCAGCACAATATGGTCGCCATGCGACCACAAATGAATGCTATCCTCATTATTATCGCGCATTTGACCGGTGTCACTACGACCACTGCTCCGCAAACGAATGCCACGTCCCGGATTAAACATATATGGTCTCCTTGTGATACTGCCAATTGTGCCAACACACCCGACTATACTGCATCGCTTTTATCTGTCCTAAGCCTTTGAATTGCATTCTCTCATCTCATTATAGTAGAATTTGGCTTTTATAGACAAGCGATTAGCGGAAGATATTCATATTCACATGACGAACCTTTCAGAATTGTATCATATTCAAAATCTCATCGACACCTTCGCGCTCGGACATTATGCCCGTGTATTAGAGGCGACCGACCACAAAACGGGTAAAACTGTTGCCTTTAAGGTGATGCGCCCCGAACACCTCGCCGATAATGGCGAAATTAAATGGGAATACCGTGCGTTTCCACACGAAGCCGATTTGCTTCTCAAACTGTCAGAAAGCCCACATGTCGTCAAGTTGCTCGATTGTGGCTACTTACAAAGTCGTGATGAAACACCCATCAGTGGTGAAGTGGTCTCATTTGGTACAAACATTTCTCAATTCTCGCAATACATGCCCGATTATGCCGAAAGAGGCTGGCGACCCTTTTTGGTCTTGCCCAATCTACCCCGTCATCATAACCTGTTTTATCAGATGAAGCCTAATCAGCCCAATACCCGTTGGCGCTTGCCCTCTGAAGAAGGCTTGGCGTTGGCGGTGCAATTCGCCCATTTTTTGCAAACAGCGCATCGCCATTACATCGCCTATTTAGACCATAAACTCGAACATGTGTATTGGGATGGGAGCAAATTAACCATCATCGACCTGAATAGCTCGCGCCTCATCGAAAATCGTGCGAATGCGGGTGGATTTTTTCGGATGGATGTGCATAACCTATGTGTTGGCATTTTATATTCGATTTTCACCGGATTATCACCGTATAAAACCAGCCTGCGCCCACAACCGAGTAATATGACCGATGTAGAAAATCGGTATCAAGATGTGACTACGCTGGATTTTGGTGTCGAGCCATCTCTGAGCGAAGCATTACAGACCGTGCTTCAGGCTGGGGCGGCGATGCAAATCGCCACGGTTGACGACTTTTTAGATGCCCTACAAACGGTTTCAGCGCGTCATGGGTGGGATTTTCCCACACACCCCACCACACCTATCAACCGTGAAGCACGCGATAAACTGCGACAGGGATTACGCAAATTGCGACAAGGGCAAGATCACCTGCGCGAAGCACGCGATTTATTTCGAGATGCCGCTATTTTGGAGGGCATTACCGCCGATATGGAAGATGAACTCCGTCGTTTGGTCAAAGCCGCTAACGACATGCTTAATCATCGGGTTATCCCCTAATATTTATGAATTTCGTCATGCCAATATTTGCTTTTTAGAACCACATCGTAACCCAATTTCGGTTGTCTGTGCGCTAGAATACCCTTAAAATCAGATATATATCGTTTAGATCGTTATACACAACATGGGAAATAGGCACTATGGCAGATAAAATAATCACCCTGCAAGTTGAAGATGATGCTGGAATCGCAAAATTGGTGCAAATCGGCTTGCGAAATTATACAGAACTACAACTCCATCATGTCACCAATGGTGATGCCGCCATTGAATGGCTCGAACAATACCATCCCGATCTCATTCTATTGGATATTAATCTGCCGGGTGCCGATGGTTGGGAAGTCTTAGATTTTGCCAAAGATAAATATGGTGCACACGGATTTAAGGTGATCGTCACCACCGCCCGTCGAGATGCCCTGAGCCGTGCAACAGGCGAGATGCACCATGTAGATAGTTACCTCATCAAGCCCTATACCGTTCAACAATTGCAAGCGGTTATTGAACAAGTATTGAACCCCACATTAGATGAAGATGAACAAGCCTATGCCTCTGTGGAATATGATGAAGAATAACTAACATGCACAAAATGAACGCCCTCCCCTCCTCCATTTTGGAGAAGGGGTGTGAATTTATTTAGGGTGATGCTCATTGGGGTGGTGGATTATAAGGTGGTGGCATATAAGCAGGTGGTGCTTGGGGTTTGGCATCTTTTAGCCCATGATACATCACATAGGCGAATGCCACACCAAAGAATACCCCAGCGACCAATGCCGCAAAATTGCGATTACCAATATCACGCGCCCCCGAATATGTCCATAACATCCACATCGCCGCCACCAAGCCCGAAATATCCAACGACAGGGTGATCGCCGCGGGTGTTTCGAGGCGTGGTTCATCTACACCACGTATGACCGTATTGCGTTGTGAATATCCAAATGCCACAATCCCACCACATCCAATCAGGTATATGGCGGTGAACAAGAAATTGCTATCGACCAAGATGAACAAAAATGTCAGCACGGGCAACCCGATGACCGTCACTAATGCTGTTTTGAGTTGCAATTTGGGGATGGCGATGCTCAACAAATAGAAGAAGGCATATAATGCCAATGCCAAAAATACCGCCGAGACAATCCCTTGTAATGCCGCGCTATCGCCAAAACTCCTTGGCGCGGTGACGGATGTCATGAAGAACCAAATGCCAAACAATAATCCTGATGGCGCAAGGAGCATGACCAGTGTGCCAAAGCGCTCGAATAATGGGCGCACAAAGCGCGTTACATCATCAATCATCGGGATGCTGGTCGGCTCTACGGGTGGTTTAGGTGGTTTGGGTGCGTTATATGCCCCATAGGGTTGCATCCCATATTGGGGTGGTTGTTGTGGTTGCCCGAATGGATTTTGAATGGGCGGTTGTCCGAATGGATTTTGAATGGGCGGTTGCCCGAATGGATTTTGAACGGGCGGTTGATCGGATGTCGGGACGGGACCCATGAATGTCGGTTGTTCTATCATCGTTTTGTTAGGTGGTGGAGTAGATGCACCCATCGCCGCCTGAATCAGGGCTTCGGCAATGCGGTTGGCATCTTCATTGACGGTTTGTGCGGTGAAAGGGAATGTCTCGAACCCTGCGATAGCGCTAATATCGGCTGGCAGGTCATCGGGGATGGTCGCCCCGCTCACCAATACGGGCAGAATTTTCTTATGTAATCGCAGTGCAGAGTTAATTGCCACACGATTGAGGTCATTTGGGTTATGATAACTACCCAGTTCCTGCCATTTTTTGCCAATCATCACAACCAGCGAATCGGCATTTTGGATGACAGCATCAGCAGATGCCGCGCTACTGATGAGGGGTTCAACACCCAGTGTCACAATGCCCGCCCCAAACCGATTGACCAAATAATCACTCAATCGGCTCGATGCCGCTTTTGTATCGTCTGGGTTATAACAGATGATGATTTTAGACATATACTTGCTCCCTTTGCATAATTATGGGAATTTCTATCTCAAATTGTAATAAACATTCACGATTTCCGCAAACGAATCGTAGCCTAATCACCTGTTATGCTTGCTTTTCATTCTGCGGGGTTGCGCGTACAATAGACGGCGATGTAGGATAACGTATCGAAAGGATATATATAATGAAACGATATATTGCGCTCCTCGCGCTATTGCTCCTTTGCACAACGGTTATCACCAGCCATGCCCAATCATCGGTGGTGTATGCGGCAATTGTCGATGATAATGTGTTCATTTATGGATTAGCTGACCAACCCGCACAAGTCACATTCAATGAACCCACACCCTATCTGACCAGCCCCAGTGTGTCGCATCTGACATGGAGTGCCGATGGCAGTCTATTGGCATTTGTGCAACGCACCATCACGACCGATGGTGGGGTGTTCATCATCAGCTATGATGTGGTGGTGGTCAATTTTAATACCAGCGTGATTTATCCATTGAATGTTCAAGCCACATCACTTTTCCCGATTAGCTTTTTTCCCGATGGGCGGTTGATGTTCACCCAAGAAGCGGGTTATGTTGAGGGCAGTAGTAGCTTGCAAGTCATCAATGTGTTTGTGATTGTGCCAGATGGTGAATCGTTACCCGAACAAATCGGCACATTTGCCTTTGGTCGTGGATGTGGGGGGGGGTCTTCATTCCTCAACGACACATTGTATTGGGGCGAAGCGGGTGGTTTGAATGGCAATGGATTGTTTTTGGCGAACACATCGGCGGGCATCATCCATACCCCTATCTGCACGGGACAGGGTATCGCACTGCTCTCGCCCGATGGCAATAGCATCATGTTGAATAACGATATCACACGCCCACAACTCTCGCCCGATGGTAATCGCTTGGTGGGCATTGCGGGTGAAGACATCCTCATTTATGATTTGATGACCCAAACTGAACAACGGATTGATATTAAATCTGTTCCCAGTCAAGTGGCATGGGGTCCGCAAGGCTCGAATGATGTGTATTATAGCGTCATCACAGAAGGACCGCGCATTCGGCTAGAAGGCGATCGATTAACTGCATTTAGCGCGTTTATCGGTTCTGAACTCGCCGAAATTCCCACCTTTGGCTTGAATATCCGCCGTTATAACCTGACCAGCACCGATGACACAACAATTTACGGCGGGTTTGGCAGTGCTATCGGGCGTATGAAACTCACCGCAGATGGCACACAATTGATTTTCAGCGTTGTGCCAAATCCTAACGCATGGGTCGATGCGGCGGTGGCGGGGCAACTCGGCACATCCGATACGCGCAATTATATCAACGAAATCGCCTTATTGCCGATAGAAGTGGTGGCGCTCGATTTAGCATCGGGTACAACATCCGTCATCGGCACAGGTCAACAATTTTCGCTTCGTTAACATCAAAAGGATACCGTTATGACCGTCTCTGTGTGGCAGGCAGATGATTCGCAACCAATTCAAGAAGTGGATGTGTTGGTGGTCGGGGCAGGGCTGGCGGGATGTACCGCCGCCTATTTCGCCACCCAAGCGGGGCGCAGTGTCGTCATCACCGATATGAACGATGTCGGCATGGGCGCGAGTAGCCGTAATGCGGGTTTTATGATCACAGGCTTAGATTGTTATTATAACGAAGGCATTGCCCGTTATGGGCATGATATCGCCCGCGAAATTTGGAATTTATCGCTCCATACACATCAGATTTGGCATGATATGGCAAAAGATGCCGATGTGCCGTTGGTGCGGTGTGGCTCGTTGCTCCTCGCCGAGACAGAAGCCGAAGCCGAAGATGTCAAACGTGCCGCCGAAGCCTTGCAAGCCGATGATATTCAGGTCATCTTTCATGACCACGACCCGCTCAAACGGGGATATATCTGCGCCATCGAACAGCCGTGGGATTCGGCTGTGCAACCCTATAAACTCATTCAGGCGATACTCGCCAAAAGTGGCGCGACATTCATCGGCAATAACGAGTTATATCAGATTGAACAACTCGCCCCACAAAAGGTGATGGTGTATACGCGCAAATATCGCTTCATCGCCCAAAAAGTGATGCTCTGCACCAATGCTTATTCGCCCCGTATCCACCCCTATTTTGTCGGCAAAGTCGTCCCGACCCGCGCACAAGTGATGATAACCGCGCCACTCGAAAAAGCACCCCTGCCCATGATTGGTTATAGTGATTATGGGTATATGTATTATCGCACCACCTTCGATAATCGCCTATTGATTGGTGGTGGACGCAAGCAAAATAAACCCGCCGAAAATGATACCACCGAAGACCGCACCACCGATGCTGTGCAGGCGATTTTAGATGCGTATAAAGCACAATATTTTGGTGATGTCCAAGCGCCTGTTGCTCGCCGTTGGGCGGGGATTATGGGCTTTTCGGTGGATGGATTGCCCCTCGCGGGCATTTTGCCTGATATGCCCGATGTCGGGTTTGCCGTTGGATTCACCGGGCATGGGTTGGCGCTTGGCGGTGGCACTGCGGAACGTGCCGTCAAGTTATTGCTTCATGGCGAACATGCGGGCGCGGTCGATGCACGGCGCTTGAGCTAATCGGTTATCGCCCGCCATGTATCCGCCAAGTTCAATTTGAAATTGGGCAAGAGATGCCCCACAGGCGCACAATTTAACACATCTGCGTCAGCCAGCACTGTAAGGCGCGGATGCCCGCCAGATTGCGACTGAATTCGGTCAGTTCTGCCGATGCCAATTCGACATCGGCAGATGGTATCCCCAATCCAT
>PGTJ01000647.1 GCA_002794515.1 Phototrophicales bacterium | reverse complement strand
TGTCGCCCTTTGGTAACATAACCGTAAACACCGCCGCCTAAATCGGTTTCAAGCGCCGTGCCATCAAGCTGCGTCATTAAATAAGGCGTAGCAATAGTAATTCGGTTGTTCACCGAATCAATAGCTACAATCTCGACATTTTGAAGCATGGGATCGAGGTAATCTACGCCATTGGTGACACCGCGCGAACCATTGCCATTGTAGCGGGTGCGGTGAATCGTCACAGTGTCCCCGACTTCTAGACCGGTCACATTGTTTAGTTGGATATAATGGGTAGCGTTAGGCTGCCCAACCGCAAATACATTGTCAACACGCGTTGTAGAAGGATCGGGCGCGCCGTCTCCAGGTCGAACAGCAGCGGTGATGTTCTTTTGTGTGATAATGCTTCCACAATTCCACAACACACACATATTTGACCCAATAAAACGGACAATGCCGCGGTAAGAACCCACTTCACCGGTGAACAACTTCACCGTTGGCGCATACTGATTGATGCCAACAAAATTCAACGGATTATTGGCAGAATACTCGCGCTTCAAGTCATGAATTGCACCATATGAGGTGATACAGACGATCGAATTACCGTCACTATCCATGGGCAGTCCCGCCCACTGCGGCTGACGCATTTGCATCTGAAGCCCAACACCATCGACCAAATCGGTGTTCATACGAAATGTGGAGCTGGTATCAATC
>PGTJ01000752.1 GCA_002794515.1 Phototrophicales bacterium | reverse complement strand
GGTTGTGTGTCACCAATGCGCCTAGTGTGATAACCCCGTTCTCGTATGTGATGCGATGCAAATCATCGATACGGGTGATGTCGATTAGCACATCTGCATCACGCTGACCCCGTTCCAATTCGAGGATGAGATCTGTGCCACCCGCCATGATGCGGGCATTGTTGCTGTTTTCTGCTAATAACATGAGGGCTTGTTGGATATTCGTCACTTGATGATACGTGTGCCACATGGGTGTTAATCGGTCTCTTTCTGTTCTTCTTTATTTGAGCGGTTCAATTTCTAACACCGTGACGGGGTTGATATTCATGATGATGGTGTCATTATATTCGGTGCGGGTGGTGTTGCGGCGGTCGTAAGTGTGGACATGTCCGTGAATCATATACCGAGGGCGATACCAATCTAAAAAGCGCAAGAAGGATGGGAAGCCGTTATG
>PGTJ01000276.1 GCA_002794515.1 Phototrophicales bacterium | reverse complement strand
TTCAGTGGGCTTTTAGAATAAAAATAGTCATCGGCTTTGAGCCGATGGCGAGCGAAATAGCACAACTAGCAATCAAGGTTAGGATTTATGAAGCTATTGTGAGATAGAGACAGAAGCGACACCTATGATAGAATATGGTCTACCCCTCATCCCATACATTTTATCATTTTTCGTATCGATTATCATCGCCGTGTATACCCTACAAAATCGGCATATACGTGGGGCGACCAGCTTTGGCTTATATGCGCTGTTACAATCGCAATGGATACTAGGATATATATTCGAGTTATCTGCCAATACCCTACCTGCCAAAATCTTTTGGGATAATTTTCAGTACATCGGTTCGTTTTTAGTGCCAGTATGTGTGTTGATATTTGCACTGGCATATACCACATCATTAAGCATGAAAATATTGGTCAGGCTGTCAGTTGTCTTGTCTGTCGTCCCAATTGCCGGGATAGTATTGGCATTCACCAACGAGGCACATCACTTGATAGGGAGCAATTTTCAACTAATCCCAACCGAGCCATTTGATGTGTTATATTACGATTTAGGGACGGGGTTGTTGTTGTTGGCGTTGTATTCCTACATCATCAGCTTCATCGGATTGGGGATACTCATCAATCACACACGCAAAGTGACCGGGATTTATCGCACCCAGTTATGGTTTATCACCATTGGGTTAGTCATCCCACTCATCAGTAGTTTTTCGATTATCTTTGATATCACCCTGAATGGACAACGCGATTTTCAACCGATTACCTTTGGCGTGGGCAATATTTTCGTGGCAATTGGTCTGTTTCGCTATCGATTTTTCAATATTGTGCCAATCGCACGAGAAAAAGTGTTAGAGGCAATGAACGATGCCGTCATCGTATTAGATACCGACCAGCGAATTGTGGATATTAACCCTTGCGCCAAGAGTATGTTCTTCGCCAACACCACCCCTATCGGCACATCCATTCATGACGCATTGGCGTGGATATCGCCACATCTGACACAAAGCAATATGCAGGCGGAGCTACACGTCATCAATGGAGACAAAAAAACCTATTACGAATTGATTGCCCGCGATATCTTTGCAGATACAAACGAAAAATCGGGGACGCTGATCCTCATTCGAGATATTACCGAAAAGACGTTGGCGCTCCGTGCCATCGAAGATGCGCGGTTTCAGGCAGAATTATTAGCCGATATTAGCGATGCCATGAACAATGCCAAAACTGAAGATGACTTATTGGTGGCATTCAGCGCCATTCTCGTGCAATATCGACCGACACGTATCGCCCTGATGTATGTGGATTACGAAGCAAGTCAGGTGACAGATTTGCGGACAGTCGCCCTGCAAAACGAAGAAGGTGAAAATCTGCCATTAGACGCATTCCCCCGTTTGATGAATTATACACCCGATGAATTTCCAGTGGTGTATCGGTTATTGAATACAGATATGCCCCTCTATATCGAAAATGTGTATCAACATGACTGGTTGGGCGAGGCAGAATTGAAAATCATCGAACAAACACCCTTTTTGGCGATGATTATCATCCCCCTTCGCAACCAAGATCACCATGAAGGATTTATGGTGGTCAGTTGGAATAGTTATCAGACTTTCCCCCAGTCGCTTCGCACCATGATTGAATTGCTATCACCACGGCTGGCAGAAAATATCACCGCACGGCGTGCTTTTTTACAAGCCGAACAAGCGAAAAAAGAGACCGAACAGTTTTATCGGCTTAGCCAATCCATTAATAGTGCTATCACCTATAAACAAATTTTAGACGCATTTGGCACGGTGTTCGGACCGTTCCAATTTAACACCATGCTGATGCTGGCAACCGATGGTGGTTTTCATGTTGCACAACGTGCCAAAATTGTCGCCAATCTGCCAGCAGGTGAACAACAATCTATCGAGATGGATTTGATTGTGCCATTACAGCGTGTAGAAATTTTTATCAACACCGTGCTTCAAATTGACAATATTGCCGATCGGAAACAAGTCAATGAAGAAGATGCCAATTTATACGAGTCGTATGGCATTCGTGCCATTTTGATAACCGATTGCGCCTTAGCCGATATTGTTTTGGGGCGCATTACCTTTTCATCACCCACCCCCTACCGCTTTTCTGCCTTTGAAAAGCGCCTGATTCGTGGGCTATCTGACCTGGTGGCGGCGGCTTTAGAACGCGCACGGTTGTATCAGGAACAAGTGGATATTGCCGAACAACTGCGTACAGTCGATCAGATGAAAAGCCAATTTTTAGCGAATATGAGCCATGAACTCCGCACACCGCTCAATGCCATCCTCAATTTCACCGAATTTGTCTCATTGGGCATGTTGGGCGAGGTGAATGACAAACAAAAAGATGCGCTGGGTAAATCGCTCGATAGCGCCAAACATCTGTTGGCACTGATTAATGATGTGCTAGATATGACCAAAATCGAAGCAGGCATGATGAAATTATTCATCGAAGAAAATATCGACATCACCCCAGAACTCCATGCGCTCATCGCCACAGGTCAAACCTTGTTGAAAGATAAAGATGTGGTGATGATTGCCGATATCGACCCCGATTTACCGCGGATTGTGGGCGATAAACGGCGTATTCGCCAAATTCTGCTCAATTTGCTCTCAAATGCCTGCAAATTCACCGAAAAAGGCTCGGTCACGCTACGTGTTAAAAAGCACCAAGATGAATTACTCTTTGCCGTCATAGACACGGGTCCGGGCATCCCTCTCGCCGATCAAACCATCATCTTCGAGCCATTCCGCCAAACCGAACACGGGATTAAACATGCGGGCGGGACGGGCTTGGGCTTGCCCATTACCCAAAAATTGGTCGAAGCACATGGTGGCAAATTATGGCTAGAAAGTGATGTGGGGCGAGGCGCAAGTTTTTATCTGACCTTGCCCATTCGTTCCGATATGCTCATCCAAGAAATGCGCCAGTCACTGATATGACAAAATATTGAATGATCTGTATTGTATGAGGAGCAAAACCGTATGGAACATTATTATTTATATGTCGAAGATGACCCCATGAGCCGCGAAGTGATGCGAATTATCATGGAAAAGGGGGTCGGATCGTCTAATTTAATCTTGTTTGAAGATAGTAATCAGTTCATGGAACGGATGAATGTGTTATCGCATATCCCCACAGTGATTTTATTGGATATTCATATCCAACCCTATGATGGTTTTCAGATGTTGACCATGATCCGTCAATCAGAAAAATTTGCCCAATCGAAAGTTGTGGCATTAACCGCCAGCGTGATGAATGAAGAGGTAGAACAATTACGCAATGCCGGCTTCGATGGGGCAATCGCCAAACCATTGAGCATCCAAACCTTTCCCGATTTGCTCAGACGAATTATCAACGGTGAAAGTATTTGGCATATTGTGTGAGTCTGTTTTGGATGTGGGATTTTTAGCATATACACAAAGGATTATTATTCATCATGTCTTCACCACATGCCCTTATTATTGATGATAGCCAGACCAATATCGAGGTTCTGACGATGATGCTCGCTCGTCAGGGGCTGACTTTCACCGCCATCCAATTCGTCCATCAAC
>PGTJ01000574.1 GCA_002794515.1 Phototrophicales bacterium | reverse complement strand
GGGCGGCACCACGCAACCCCACCCACGAGATGAATAACTTTTCGCGGAATGTCACCCGCGAGGTGGCAAGGGCGATGAACACACTCAACGGGCGCGCCACAAAGATCAAAAATAAGCCGATAATTAAGCCCGTTGGCGCGACTATTACCAACCGCGAGGGATATACCTGCAACCCCAACGACAAAAACATGACAATTTGCATCAACCACGCCAACCCATCATGAAAACGCAACAAACTGCGTTGATGGACGAATTTCTGATTGCCCATCACCAAGCCCGCCAAATACACCGCCAAAAAGCCGTTCCCACTGAGCAATGAGGTGAGGCTATAAATCAGGATCACCAGCGACAAGGTGAGGACAGGATACAATCCGTCATAATCCAAATGGACGGTGTTCAAAATCTTGACCATAACCTGTCCCATCACCACACCTAAAAATGCCCCCAAGACCAATTGTGTGATAAAAAACGGCACAAGGCTGAAAATGCTGGCATCGGGATTTTGGATGAGCATCAACATGCCCAGCATCAGCACCACCGCCATCGGGTCGTTACTGCCCGATTCGAGTTCTAATAACGGCTTGAGTCGTCCACGCAAATGCACCGATTTGGCGCGTAAGATCGTCAGTACCGCCGCAGCATCGGTAGATGAGATAATCGCCCCCAACAATAAGCCTTCATAGAGGCTAAATCCAAAACAAACGTGGACGAATATCGCCACACTGAGCGCGGTGAATAACACCCCCAGCGTGGCTAAGGATATGCCCCGTTTTATAACGGGTCTGATTTCTTCCCACTGGGTATCAAGACCACCAGAGAATAAGATAAACACCAGCGCAACCACCCCAATGGCTTGCACAACGGCTGGATAATCGAAAGTGATGCCACCAAACCCATCCGACCCCGCTAACATGCCCAATCCCAGAAAGAGGAGCAAAGCAGGAATCCCCGAATAGGCGGCGAGTTTGCTGGCAAAAATGGCTAAACACAAAAATGCGCCCGAAAAGAGCAAGATTTGTTCAATGGGTATCATTTATTTTCATCCATCAAG
>PGTJ01000147.1 GCA_002794515.1 Phototrophicales bacterium | reverse complement strand
GCACGGTATCGTTCTGACCACCAAATCCATCAACCGATTCCATCACACCAATGACTGTGAATACCCGCTCATTGATGCGGATGGTCATGCCGATGGGGTCTATATTGTCATCACCAAATAAAATTTTCACCATGTCCGCGCCCAATACGGCGACACGGGCGTTATCATCTAAATCATCTTGGCTGATAAAATCGCCATTGGCGACATTCCAATTTCGCACACTGGGCATATTTGGCACAACCCCATTGACTGTGATATTTCGGCTACCACTATCCCCTGCGACCAAGCCTAAAAAGGCAAATTGAGGGGCAACGGCGCGAATACTAGGGGCGATGAGCGGGTTATTTAGATCATTTGCCTCTTTCATGGTGAGCGGGTCTATACGGGTACGGGTAGGGCTACTAGGGCGTTGTGAGGTAATCACCAACGAATTTGAGCCAATCGCATCAAATTCTTTCGCCACAAATTGCTCGACACCCCGTCCCAAACTGACCAAGCCGATGACCGCCCCCACCCCAATCACAATGCCCAATGTCGTCAGGACAGAACGCAAGCGGTTGGTCATTAACGCATTGATAGCAATGCGAAACGTTTCATACAAACTCATTCATTGCACCACAACAATTTGTATCAACTCGGCGATAAATGTATTTAAGCCATACGCGTACGAATCGAGATAATCTTGTGTCATGTGTTGCGCCATATCGTATAAACCCAATTCGTGTAATGCCGTCACATGCGGACGGAAATCGCGCAGGCTTAAATGAACAACACCTTTATCATCGGTGATGACTCCCCACGCCAACGTCTTTTGTTTGTTGTCATCTTTGGCGGTGATAAAGCGACGTAATGATGAATTTTTGGCAACACGCCCTAAATTAGAGAAGACCTCTTCACCTTTGAGGATTTCATTCAACACATCAAAGCGACTAGGCAGTGTATTGAGCAATTTTTGTAACATGGGCGGGACATGCGCCAACATCTGGATGCCCGCCGTGCTGGAACTTTGTCCCTGCAAGGCAATATCACGATACCGCGCCAATAATTCACCCAAACCACCAATCACCCGCAAATGATAAGTACGTTGTTCGTTGAATTGCTGATAGGTAGTCATTTTATCGCGTTGGGATGCCATATAATAAGCGCGTAACAAATCGAGTGCGCGTTGATGACTTTGGTGCAAATCGGTTATTGGATTACGGAAGGTGGTCGGGAATAAGCGTTCTTTGGGGTTATGCCGACTGGCATCGATTGGCAATAACAAGGCTGGATTTTTCCCTGCCAGCGCATCTAATTGTTCTTGCACCAATTTATAGGCTTGTTTATAACGAGGGTCACGATTCGTCTTGAGAAAATCGAGCATGTAATTCATCTGCTCAGACGGCTTGTAGTTGATAGCGTGTAACCCACGATAGATAATCATCAAATCGTTAATCGTCACCCGTGCGCCAAGCCGTTGGATGAGCATTTCGCGCAATGTCTGCATGGCAGATAAACGCACTTCATGATTTTCTGCGCCCGTCTCATCAGATAAGCGCGTTTTTTGTGTTGTCTTGGCGAATTGCGGAGTCTGTTTGAGCAATAATGTCTGAATATTCAGTTTGGGCGCGAGCGCTATTTGAGGTGTGACCGCATTGAAATAAACACCCCAATTGACCGCCTCGCGGGTCATCATCTCCGAGACTGCCGCCCCCCATGCACCATCAAAAAAGATGTGGGATTGGTCGAATACAAAACTATCTTGTGTGCGAAAAATGGTCAATGGATGGTCGCCGATGCCCCGTTTGCCCCGCCGAATCCACGTCAATGGATGGCGCGAATCACGTTCATCCCAATTGATGATGATTGGTGTTTTCTTGAGCATGGCGATTTCGCGCTGGGTGGGCGCATCCAATTGTTCATACAAATTCTGATGCAAAGCACGCGGTGTGATGACCATCACATCATCGACCATCGGCAACATCGGTTGGGGTGGCATATGCAAAATGGCTTGGGCGGCGCTGTGTGCCATTTGAGGACGTAACAATATTTCGGCAGGGATGAGGTGATACCGCCCATGTCGAATCACCCCAATATAGGCTTCGTTAAATGGATAATGCACCCGCGTTTCGTTATAGCTATTCGGCTCTAATGTCGCCAACCATGATAATTGATATTGATACGAAGCCAAATCACGCTCACTGGCGGTTTTATAGGCAATCGCCACCTCGCGCTTGCCCACTTCATCCAATGAACGAATGTAAGGGGCAATAAATTCATCAAACTTTTTCCGACGATATTGTGGAAAATCTTCTTCGGTGATTTTATCTCGACCAAAGGGGCGAATTTTCTCCCATCGGCTATAAATATCCACTGGCACACGCCCCGCACCGTGTTCGACCATCAAACGGCAAAACGTGCGTTCACGCCATTCATTCGCCAAAATTTCGGGGAGCAATTTCAGGAATTGCACACAGGTCATCAACCATGCCGCCAATGCCGACTCTGGTCGCAAGTGAAGCATATGCGTATTAAAGCCGATGGTCTCGTTGGCATGACGAGCGCTATCTTCGCGCAGAGCAAATTCTAAATAAAATTGCCATGTGCCATCCGGAAAGGCAAGGCTCACATCTTTACCCGATAGGCGTAATAATTGCTGATAGCCGTGTATCACAGCGGCAGGTGGGATAAGCAAGGCACTATATACCATACGCCCAACAGTTGTTTGGATGCCCCGAAAAAGCAATTGGATATATTTCTGCGACTCGTTGGGGCTAATTTCGCGCTTATCCAATTTGGCAAGGGCATTCAAAATCATGCCAGGGACATTGCCCGCAGGCACAGTTCTAGCAATTTCTTCGCTGATGCGTTCAATTTCGGGCAATGGCAAGCGCGATAACCCACGAATTTGCGGGTCAGAAAACACCTGACGCAACCGTGCGACCGTGGCAATGGTTGCCTGTTGCATCGAATTATCCAATTGGTCATCTGTTTGGTGTGTGATTTCTTCGTTCAATTGTACTCTTCCTTTGTGCCACCATAGTAGACTTCTTGGAACACCCCTTCTAGTTCTTCTGCCTCTGAAGGACGTTCTGTCTCGCCTGCCATGAGGGGATTTGCCACTTTGCGGTCGGCAACGACTATTCCATCTCGTAACATAATCACGCGCTCGGTATGACGGGCTATCCACGGATCATGTGTGACGAAGACCGTTGTGATGCCCCGTTCTTTATTCATACGCTGAAAAATCTGCATCACTTCTGTGCCACTCCGACTATCCAAATTACCAGTCGGCTCATCAGCTAAAATCATCGCAGGTTCTGTGACAATCGCCCGCGCAATCGCCACCCGTTGTTGTTGCCCACCCGATAATTCGCTCGGCAGGTGGTTTAAGCGCTTGCCCAATCCAACCGCTTCAAGCGCCTCTCTCGCCCGTTTAGACCGTCCTGGCACCCCGCCATACATCAGGGGTAATTCGACTTGTCGTAATGCTGTTGTACGTTTGAGCAAATTAAAGCTCTGAAAGACAAACCCGATTTTTTTATTGCGGATGTTCGCCAATTCCTTTTCATCTAATTTGCTCACATCCACACCATCTAAATAATATTCACCACTGGTTGGCTGGTCAAGTGCGCCCAAGATATACATCAGCGTACTTTTGCCACTGCCCGATGGTCCCATAATCGAGACAAATTCACCTTCATAAATCCGTAAATTCACACCGCGCAAGGCATGAACTTCAACATCCCCCATCTGATACACTTTGGTGATATTGCGAATATCAATCACCGCACGGCGACCATATTCATCCACGACAACATCAGGTGATTTTTGCCTTTTGAATAATTTTAGCACCATTTTTAATTCCCGCGAGGCAATAATACAACAACATCACCAACCGATATGCCCGAAATAACTTGTGTCACCCGTTCGTTGCGTGCGCCAATCTGAATTTCAATCTCTTCAAAGCGCCCCTGCCCGCGCTCGACTGTGACAAATGCTTGTTGAGTAGTGCGGTCGATGCGGATGTAGCGATTGGGGATGAGCGCCACGTTGGTCAATTCTTGGGTGGCGATTCGCGCCGTAACACTCATCCCCACCCGTATCGGCGCTTCGGTGCGGTCTAAACGGACACGCACGATATATGTCACCAAACTGCCAATGCGCGTTGGTGTGAGCGATACCCGTTCGACCACACCTGTAATCTGGGCATCGGGCAGGGCATCTAAGGTGAATGTCACCCGTTGACCCACAGTCACCTTGACAACATCCGTCTCATCTACGGGTAAATCGACCACAAAGTTGCTCACATCCATCAAAATAAAAGCGGGCAATGTGGTGGGAGGTAATTCACCCACTTTGAGGTTATTTTTAGCGATGATGCCATCAAAGGGCGCACGCAGTTGGGTGCGGTCTAATAACAATTCGGCTTGTTTGAGCGCGTTTCGTGCGCGTTGTAAATCGATCTCTGCCAGCTCAATATCTTCTGGTGTCGCACCATTAAGCAAACGATTGAGGGTTTGTTGGGCTTGTAATAAACCGACTTGTGCCGTGCTGAGCGAACTGGTATTCAATGGGCGGTTTTGGGCGGCGGCATAATTCGATTGTGCAATCTCGACATTGCCACCAATCTGATTCAGTTGAACATCGAATTGGGCAGGATTGACCTGCGAATTAAATCCACCGAGTAAATTATTAATATTCGTCACGACTTCGTTGAGGATTTCTGGCGGGACATTATCGATAATTTCTGGTGGCAGATTATTAATATCTAGCAGTGGCACAGTAGAAGAAGTCAATGCCGCATCACGTTGCAGTTGCGCCTGCCACAATTGGTTGCCCGCCAATTCGACTTGTAAACGGGCGATTTCTTCTGCCGTCTGATTTTGCGATAGGCTGGTGCTATAAGCGGCGTTCACCGCCGCTTGGGCGGCATTCACCGCCGCTTGGGCAACGGCAATATCTTCTTCACGAGCAGGGGATGTGAGCGCATTAAACGCCACCTGTTGCAAATCCAGCGCCACTTGGGCATCGAACAGGGTTGCTTCATAATCGGTGGTATTCAAGCGCGCCAAAATATCACCGGTCATCACCGATTGCCCCTCGATGACCAATACCTCACGGACAGGGGCGACCAATTCAAAGATCAATGGCACTTGGCGGATGGGCGCAATCGCCCCTGTGGCGCTGACTGTGACGGTTAAATCGCCACTCTCCACCACCACCCTATCCACGACAAGCGGTTGTGAGGCGTTTTGCGCTTCGGCTTGATTTTGCCGATATAACCGAAATCCACCAATAATAATAGCAATGACGACCAATATAAAAAGCAAACGACGTAGCAATTTTTTCATCTGTTTATCATTTCTACTCGAATGCAAAACGCCCACCTAAACATAGATGGGCGTAAAAATCATCAGAAATCGCGCAGATTAGTAGCTACCGCAAGTGCCACATCCACCGGCATCATTGAATGTCCCCGCTTCTTGTTCCCCTTTGGCTTTGAACGATTTGCCACAGCCACATCCACCGGCGGAATTGGGATTATCAATGCGGAAACCGCCACCCATGAGGCTATCTACAAAGTCAATCGTTGCGCCATATAAATATCCCAAGCTGGTGGGGTCTACGACCAAACGCACACCATCTACCGTGACAACAGTGTCATGGGCTTCTGGGGCAGGTTCAAACGCCATCCCATATTGCAAACCAGAGCAACCACCGCCCGCTACAAATACCCGTAACACATGGCTAGGAATTTGGCGTTGTTCGAGCAAATTACGGATGGTCATCACCGCGGCGGGTGTAACGATGAGTGCGGTGTCATCTGCTGTGCCAATTTGGACTTCATTTTGGTCAATCACTGCCATGAGATTTCCTCAATTCTCTTTCATCATTCTCAACATCGAATTTATGCTTTTATCGATAGTAACATACTCTCAACATTTGGTCAATAAAAATGATAACCATCATAAAAATTAAGTATCATGTGTCACGGCTGGGATAAAATAAGCACAGCTATTATCCCCTTGCGAGACACGGGTCATCACACGGGGAACAACACCGAGCATCGATGAAATGAGGCGCATATCCATGCTACACAACGCATCGGTGGTGTGAGATAACTGATGATAAGGGCAATTGGTGGTACGCAAAATATACCCTTCACCATCATCACATGCTTCCCAATAGGCTTGATACCCATGCTGATTGAGATAATCTACCGCACAATGCAAGCGTTCGGGCATGGTCAATCCTTTGACACGGGCGGATAGCGCCATGTTTTCGGCGACACCTTCTAATATCACATTGACCTGTTGGCTGGGCAATTGGTTTTGCAATTGGTCAAGTAATAATGCCGCCAAATTTTGATAATTATTCGGAAAAAAGCGCAAGGCTTTGGCGGTGAGGGTATAAATATGTTGTGGTCTGCCTGGTGATTTTTTGTGTCGACGTTGACTGATGCTGATTAAATCTTCCTCTTGCAACAACGCCAAATGATGGCGCACGGTGACGGGTGTG
>PGTJ01000156.1 GCA_002794515.1 Phototrophicales bacterium | reverse complement strand
GTTTTGGGCATTTCGCCAAACAATTTTGTGTATAAAGACTATCTGGAATTGCACCAAGAGGGTGCTATCGGCTAAATATAAAAAGGGCGCAACAGCTTGCGCCCTTATTCATCATCTTTGCCATTCATACGTGGGAAGGCGATGCCCCATATCATCAACGGGATGAGGCTAATCGCCCCTGTGATGAAGCTGATTTGGCTCAGATTATCGGCGAGTGTGCCATTGGTGAGCAGATACAAGCCATCCCCAAGCCAATGATTGTTGATCCGCAACAACGGTGGGATGATGGACATGTTGAGGGCATCAATCCACGCGCCATGTGCGATAGTGCTGATGACCGTTGTCAATTGAAAAAATGCCAAATCCAGCGAGAAGACGCGCCCCAAATAAGCATCTGGCACACTTTTTTGGATTAACACTTGGCTATATGTCCAATTGACCGAGCCACCCATCGCTCGTAGGATGAGCGCCACACATACCATCATCAACGACCCACTCGCGCCCATCACCAGCCAACCCAATGTCGACCCAATGAACCCCACAAAGACCAATTGGCGCATTCGCTTGATAGACCCATCATTGATTTTATTCAATAAAAACGGACCCAATACCGCCCCGACACCAAAGGCGCTATACACAATCCCCAGCGATAGCTGACCATTCAAGCCGATGATGAACACCTGTGTGGCGAAGATGGTCATGAGCGTATCGACATTGCCGATGCTATTGCCTCCTTTGATGAGCATGGTCATCAACGTGCTGGGGTGTTTGAGGACATAGCGGATGCCGTCTCGAAAGCCACCCGCGCCCGCCTTGCGCGATTCGGCGGTATGGGTGGGTTGGGGAGGTTGGACATAATGAATTTTGCTGATGAGCCAACCAGCGATGGCGAAGGTTGTCGCATCGATGATGAGCGCGGTGGCTGTGCCAAAAATTGCCGCCACAACCCCACCAATCACCGCACCAACCGCCAGCATCCCCGACCATGTGACGCTGGCGAGGGTGTTGGCGGCGACCAAATCTTTTTGTTCCACAAGCGCAGGTGTCACTGCCGATTGACCAGGTTCAAAGAAGGCGGATAATGCGAATTGGATGATGGTCAACAGGTAAATAAGCCAAAGGGTGTCGGGCGTGGTCGCCAATAAGAACATCAATACCACGCCTGTTCGTAAGATATTACAGTAGATGAGGATTTTGAGGCGGTCGAAACGGTCTACCAAGACACCAGCAATAGGACCGATGATGAGCGGAGGCAAAAATCGTGCCAACAAAAAGATACTTAATGCCAATCCAGACCCATTGCTATAAGCGATGACCAATGCCGAGAGGGCGATGGTGTTGAACCAATCGCCCAATAAGCTGACCACTTGGGCAATCCATAACAACCGAAAATCACGATTTTCGCGGATGAGGGGTAAATAACTATTCAAAATGGATTCCTTATTATCGGATAGAAACGCCACGCCATGATATGATACACTGTTATCAGTAGGCTGTGCATATCCAAGAGGAGCATCTTCTGTGAATTTTTTTGACCGACTAGCTGAGACATTGGGGTTGCGCCACAAGCCAAATGATAAATCGATTAGCTCAAATAAGCGCGATACATTGCAAACCCTATTAGAACGCATGAAGCGATACAAGCGCTCTGGCGAATATGACAAGGCATTGGCAGAAATCCAAAATGCCACACAGATGATTAGCGGGTATCAGGAAGCCCTGCTCAATGAGACGCTCCCATTCGCCTTGCGTTTGCATACTGCCGATATTTATACCCAACAGGGACGCTATGCCGATGCCCAGAATATCTTGTTGAATATGCAGAGTGAAGCCGAATTGCATAAGCAGAAGGCATATTTGGCGTATGTGTTGATTGCGCTCGGTGTTTTGGCACAAGAACAAGAACAATGGGAACTCGCCCGTGATTATTATGAGCGGGCATTGCGCGTATCCAAAGAATATAAACTGCTCGGCGCAGAAGGGCGCTCGCAAGGGCATTTGGCAGATACCTATCTCCATGAAGGCAATGCCAGTTACGCCTCGTATCTGCTCCAAGAGGCGATCCCCAAAATTAATACCAGTGGTGATATGGAATTGAGCAGTTATTTTGTTGGGCGTTTGGGCGAGTCGTTCATCATGCAGGGTAAAACTGCCGATGGGCAACATTTGTTGGGGCGGGCATTGCGAATCGCTGAACAGATGGAATATCGATATTATCAAATTCGTTGGCGCATGGCGTTGGGCTTAGAAGCTATGCGTGAAGGATTGTATGATGAAGCACATCGCTTGTTGACAACCGTCCTCGCGCAGTTGAGCGTACAACCACACAAAGACCCCGAAAAGACGGTGATTGTCTTATGTCGCTTGTGCAAAGTGTGCCTGCGCTTAAATGATATTCCTGCCACGCTCGATTATTCCCGCCAAGCCACAGAATTCTCTGAGGGCATATCGAAAAAATCCAGATTGATGCTCACTGTGGTGTTGGGTGTGGTGGCGCGGACGGTGCATGATTATCCAACCGCCATCGCTCACTTACAAACTGCTTTCGATGACGGGTATTTAGAACATCAATGGACAGAAGGCGAATTTAGCTCTGTCGAGGCATTGCGAAATTTAGCCGTTGCCTATACCGAGATCGGTGATTATTCATCAGCACGAGCGACATTTGATAAAGCCCTGAATTATGCCGAAAAAGCCGATGACCCGTTAGATGTGGCGGCAGTCCAGCGCGATATTGGCATTTTTTATATGCGTCAAAAACAATTGGATGAGGCGCTCAAGGTATGGGCAAGTGCTTTGCGGATATATGAAAGTCGCGGGCAATACGCCCGTGCCGCCCGTTTATATTGCGATATTGCCCATTTTCGTAAACAAAATGGACAGTTCAAACGCGCTATCCAAGATTATCAAATGGCGTTACAAATCCTCAGTTCGGTCAATGATATTGAAACGCGAGGTGTGATTTTGGCGAATACCGCTATCGCCTTCGTGGATTATGGCGATATGGAAACAGTCGATTCGTTTTTTGTCGAATCGGTGCAAATCGCCGCACAGTTGGGTGACCAATTAGCCGAAGCTACCCGCAGGGGCAATTATGGCTGGTTTTTGTGCATTACAGGCAAGCTAGATCGTGCCCTCGATATGCTCGAATATGCCCTGCGCTTGAGCGAACAGGTGGGGGCGAAGATGCAAGGGGCTATCCAAACCGATAACATCGGCTTGGTCTATGATGAAAAAGGCATGTACGAAAAAGCGGTATATTTTCATGCCACCGCATGGGAAAAATTAGTAGGGAGCAACGACCTGCATTGGCGGGGTGTTGTCAGTGCCAATTTGGGTAATAGTTTGGTCTCGCTTGGCAAATATGACGAGGCACGGCAATTATTGGATGTGGCATTAGAGAGCGGTCGTCAAGAGGCAGATAGCGAGGTCATTGCCCGTGCCATGATGGGTTTGGTGCGCTTGAATATGGTGCAATCCGCGCCAGATGATTTGCATCTATTATTAGATGAAGCACAAACCCATGCCGAAAAAACGCATTCACGCCGCTTGATAGGCGATCTGTATGCCCTGCGAAGCCGATACGAAGCCACATATGGCGATATGGATAAAGCCCGTTCCGCATGGAATGATGCCCGCGAGATGTTTCGGTTGTTATTGTCTCCGCTCGCCGATGCAACACCGGCTTGGCTTTCTGGATGAAACAAAATTGCCGATTTTGGCGTATATGTGATATAAAGACATCGTGAAAAATTTCGCCGATGAGATGAGGATAGATGAGACCATGATAACCAATGATGCACTGACAGGCGAGGCATTATTCAAACATGTACAAGTTTTAGCCGATGATATCGGACCACGCCCTGCGGGACATCCACAAGAGGAACAAGCCCGTCATTATGTGCGTGGACAATTAGAACGAATCGGCATCACCGATGTCGAGACCATCCCATTCGATACCATCGATACTTGGGGATATGGGTTGATTAGCTCGGTTGGGGTAGGGTTAATCGGCAACCTCATCGGTAATCGCATCATCGGAGGTGGGTTGGCATTATTGGGTTTGCGTGAACATTTTGCCACATTGACCGCTCAGGATAATCTGCTCAATCCATTATTCCCAAAACGCAAAGGTGGCACGGTCATCGCCAAAATTGCCCCCAAAGGGGATGTGAAACATAAGATTGTGTTGATTGGGCATGTGGATAGCAACAAACATCGCAAAAGTTTTGTGCCACAGGGCAAAAAATTGTTATTGCCCGCATCCACCGCCATGACCGCGGGGTTATCTATCAACCTATGGGCATTGCTCACAGGCAAGCAAAGCCTCCGCCGTGTTGCTGGTGGATTATTGGGCTTTGCTTTGTGGCGCTTGATACAAGATGAACGCGATGATTATATTGATGGGGCGAATGATAATGCCAGTGCAGTGGCTTGTGTATTGGGGCTTGGCGAATATTTTGCCCAACATCCATTGGCTCATACCGAAATTTGGTTGGCATTCACGGGGTCTGAAGAGGTCGGCTTAAAAGGGCTTCATGCCCTATTAGATCGGTATGAAGATGACCTGCGCGATGCGTGGTGGATTGATTTTGAGATGGTTGGCGCGGGTGATATTGGCTATGTGACCCGTCATAGTAGCCTGAATTACCTGACGGCATATCATCCACACGAAGAAATGGTCGCCATCGCTCAAAAGGTGGCAGAAAAGCATCCTGAATGGGGGATTAAAGGCACACCGATGACCATCTTAGAAGAGACCTTGCCCCTGCGCCAAAAAGGGATGCGGGCGATGTGTGTGGTGGGTATCGGCGAAGATGGTTGGCTGGTCAATTGGCATCAGCACGATGACCATTCGGACAATATCCGCCCCGAATCATTGCAAAAGGCGGCGCATTTTGTCTTGGCGATGTGCCAAGAAATCGATAACATGTGAACAGGTATATCGACTTATGGCGAAAATTTGGTGTATTTCTGCCCCCCTCTATAGTCATACCGATTGGGGCGGATTTTTGCGTACGGCACAAGGATTGGCACAAAGTGGGCATGAGGTGATATGGGTCAGTGGCGAAAAATTGCGTGGTGCAATCGCACGGGCAAATTTGCCCTTTTATCCAATTCATCAAACCGGATTTTTATTTCCACCACCGCCCGCGCCAGATGTGACCACCATGCCTCCACAAGAGGCGGTGATGTTGCGCTATCGGCGGGCATTAGATACATGGCTGAGTGTGGATATTGTATCTGAAGCGACCCAAAATTTGTTGGATTTAGCCGAAAAAATCGGCGCACCAGATCTCATCCTCACTGACCCGTTTTTGAGCGCCAGCGCATTATTTGCCGAAAAAATCGGCGTGAAGATGCTCGTCTGTGGTTGGCAGGCACAAGCCGATTTGAACGCCGATGCGTTGTTCCCCGTCCAACGGCATTTGGCGAGTGATAGTCAACAACGCCTTGCCCATTTATTAAATCAATTTGGTTTGCAGGGCGAGAATTTTTCTAAAGGGGCAACGGTATCGGTCTTAAGCCCACACATGCACATCTCATATTTCACACCCCGTTGGTATATCGCCGAAATGGCGACATTGCTCCCACAAAATGTGTTTGTGGGTGGTGTTCCACCCACGCCACAAGACCCACCACCCGCGTGGTTAGGGGATATACCCGATGATGTGCCGTTGGGGTTAATCACACTCGGCACGACCTTCACGGGTGATTTGGGATTTTATAGCTGGGCGGCGCAGGCGGTTGCCCGTGAGGGCTTGTTGCCCGTTGTGGCGATTGGCTTCAATCCCATTGCCCCAGAAGACAAAGCCATGCTGATAAACGCCTTGCCCAAAGGGACGCGCTTGGTCAATTTTGTGCCGTTTGAACATATATTACCACGATGCAAAATCATGATTCATCATGGTGGAATGGGGACAACGCATTACGCAGTGGTGTATGGCGTGGTGCAGATTGTCGTGCCACATGCCGCCGACCAGCGCGTACAAGCCAAACGGGTGGCACAAGCCAAAATCGGGCTGAATTTGACGGCGCATGATGTCCGTCAGGGGATGCTCAAAGATGGTGTGCGGGCATTGTTGAACGATGCGCGGGTACAACAGACGGCTCGCCAATTCGCCGATGAGATGGCAAGTTGGGGTGGGGTGGAGCGTGCAGTGGTGGCGGTGCAGTCTGTGTTATAATAGGGATGGTGAATGTGGATAAGGTGTATCCTTGCCCGAAGATTATATTAGACGGGTGTTCTGAATAAAAGCCTAAACAGGCTTATGCCCTGCGATGATGATATAACTATGGTCGAAATCGGCTTCGGGCGTGCCGATAGCCCGCGGCTTGAGGAAATCTTT
>PGTJ01000099.1 GCA_002794515.1 Phototrophicales bacterium | reverse complement strand
GTTGATGGCGATTGGATGGTGATTGAATGTCGCCGTCCACATCAAGATTAACACAAACTTAACCTAATCTTGAAAAAAACTCTGTCTTTGGCGCATTAAAATGAAAATAAAGGACGGAGTTTTTTTTATGAATGACCCACAAAAAGCACCTCGTGTTCGTATCACACAAGATCCTAATGCCGAACCTGTGCGTGTTGTTGTTGAAGATAAAGACCGCAACAGCCCATCAGTGGGTTGTTTAGCGGTTGTCATCTTTTTCTCATCATTACTCGGCACGCTCATCGGTTTAGGGGCAGATATTGGTGATTTTATCGGTAGCATCGGTCAAATCCAAGAAATTATCAATCCACCACCGACATTATGTGTCGCAGGCAGTGATACCATGCTCGGCTCATTGAGCATTGGACCTAAATGGGAAGCCAAATTTGAAGAATTACACCGTGTCGATGTGCAAATCAATGCTACTGGCTCGACAGCAGGTGTTCGCTTGGCAACACAGGGCGGGTGTGTGGATATTCTCGCCATGTCCGAGCCGATGACCAACCCGCAATATCAAGCAATCCAAGATGCCAATATTGAGGTGCAATGTGCCGCCGAGGTCGGCTTTGATGTGGTGGCATTCGTCACTAACATCAATAATCCGATGGTCAGCGATGTGCGTAATCCCAATAACCCCAATGATACACGCCCACCCATACGTCCGATTTTATTCAACGAAATTAGTGGCATATTGCGCGGGACTATCCGTGATTGGTCACAATTGAGCAATTGGTCTGGGATAAAAAATACCACCAACAACCCGATCATCATCTGGGCGCGCCCGGGCAGTGGCACGACCGAATTCGTGCTGAATAACATCGCCCGTTTCACCATCACACCCGAAACACAATTCCCGCCGAATGCCTTATACTTGGCTTGCGAATCGAATGAAGCCTGTCTGAGCAAAACACTCGAAACACAAGGCTCGCTCTATTGGGTGAGCATCGCATGGATGAAAACACAACCACCCAATTATCTGCGTGCCGTGAGCATTTTAGAGGGGGATGTGCGCCCGGTGAATCCGCTCTCAGAGACGATCAACCTACAAGAATATCCCAAAACATTGATACGCCCGATTTATCTGTATGCCCTCAAGAAAGCACAAACCACACCCGAAACACTGAGCATCGCCGAGACATTTATGTCCTTTGCGCGGGGTGTGGATGGACAGTTATTGCTCGAAGAAGTCGGTTTTTATACACACTTTGCCCGTCCAGTTGAGGTCGCTGTGCCATTTCCAGAGACCTACTTCCAGATTCGAGAGGGACAACCCCGCCAAATTTGTAAGACCAATTAGCCCAGCATCGCCGATGGCGATCACAGGCAAGCCAGATATGCTCATCATGTTCACAGCCTCATTTGAGGCGTTTTATGTTATACTATGTTCATCATCTTTTGAATATTATGAACATAAGCGACATGACATCATGACCTACCGAAATTTGGATGAATACCTCATCCGCCTCGAACAAGCGGGGCAATTGGTACGTATTCATCATCCCGTGAACAGCGATTTAGATATTTGCACCATGACCCATCATGCACAACAGAGCAAGCGCCAAAACCGCGCCTTGTGGTTTGAACAGGTCATCGGGCATGATTACCCTGTCGTGACCAATTTATTCGGCACAACCCGCCGTATGGCATGGGGGTTGGGCATCAACCAGCCATCGGACATCACCCTCAAATTAGAATCGATGCTCAACCTGACGGGATTGGGGAGCATGGGCATCGGCGGGCTTATCGCACAAGGGATGCAAACACTCACTATGCTCCGCAACGCCATCGGCATCAATGGCGAAAAGGCAAATCCGCCCGTTCAAGCGGTGATATGGCGCGATGCGCCGAATATTCACCGCCTGCCGATTTTACGGCATTGGGCTGATGAAACCACCCCTAATATCACAGGGGCGCAATTGTATATCACCGACCCGCACACGGGCGAGAAAAAAACGCTATGGGCGCGGGCGCTGGTCATCAATCAAGACACATTAGGGATAATCAATGAATGGGGTGCGTTGGATATACCCCACCCCACCCCTGCGGTGATCGCCCTCGGTGGCGACCCCGCTCTAATCTGGAGCGCCAGCGTGCCTTTGCCCAATTATATCCCCGCCCATTGGTTGGCGGGATGGTTGCGCGATAAGCCGATTGCCTTTGCACAGGCGATTAGCCAGCCTGTATCTATCCCCGCCGATGCCGAATTCATCATTGAAGGGATGCTCACACCCCAAACAACATCAGCACACACCATCGCAGGATATGATGGAACATACATCGATGTTCAGCCTCTGATGTTTCATATCAGCGCTATCACCCATCGCCAAGATGCGATTTACCCTGCCATCATCCCCGTACCATCACCAAGCGAAGCTGACCACATGATGCACATGGCGGAACGGCTCATATTACCCATTTTGCGCGTGTTATTCCCTGAAATTTGCGATATTCACCTCGTGGATGGTGGCAATACTGCCATCATCGCCATGAAACGATGCCCTCATGGTCATGCTCAAAAAATCATGTATGGTATATGGGGCTTGGGACAATTGGCATATCTGAGAAAAATCATCATCGTAGACGAATCGGTCTCGATAGACGATAATGAAGCGGTGGCAGATGCTATCCAAACCCATGCCGACCCACATGATATTATCCATATCAACGGATTGCTCCCCTATCATCATGGGCGGTTCGGAGAAAAAATCGGGATAGATGCCACAGCGAAAGCACATTTTTATCATCTATCCGATATAAAAACACCGCGTTTTATCACACCTCAACCAAATAGGGGTGGATTTATCTCTTGGAGATCTGACGGAAAGAAAAAATGACAGCACAATTACAAGGTGAAGCCAAATCACAATACGTACAAGATATGTTCGGGCGCATCGCACGGCGTTATGACCTGATGAATCGGTTGATGACGGGTGGGCAGGATATGCGCTGGCGACGGTTTGTCATCAAAAAAGCACGCTTAGCCCCCAACGAAAAATTGCTCGACTTAGCCACAGGCACAGGTGATATCGCCTTCGAGGCGTTGAAAGTCACCCCGAATGCCACGGTGGTCGGCGCAGATTTCGCCCTGCCGATGATGATTGTCGGACAGGGGCGCAAATTGGGGGATGCGGTGCGTTGGTCGGGCGCAGATGCCTTGCACTTGCCTTTCCCTGACGAGTCGTTTGATGTCATCACACAAGGGTATTTATTGCGAAATGTGGTCGATATTCCGCAAGCATTAAGCGAACAATTTCGCGTGTTAAAATCGGGCGGGCGTGTGGTGGTGTTGGATAGTTCACCACCACCCAAAAATTTGCTCCGTCCGTTCATCATGATACACCTGCGCTATATCATCCCCCTATTGGGGCGATTTATCGTGGGCAAAGAAGGGGCAGATGCGTATCGCTATCTGCCCGAATCGACACAAGCCTTCAAAACACCGCAAGAATTGGTGAAGTTGATGCAAGAGGCGGGTTTTGTGGATGTGTCGTATCAATCATTCATGTTCGGGACGATGTGTGTGCATTGGGGCATGAAGCCCTAATCCTTCACCCAACGCTTGGCTTCTTCATCATATCGCCATGTTGAAGGTGGCTCTGGCATACATGAACGGGGATAAATCATCTCTGTGGCGGGGATGAATTCAATCAACACCGATTTACCGGTGATACTCGACACAAAATTGCTGAGGATTAAATCGGCTTGGCGCTCTGCTTTGCCGATGATATCCTCTTCAACCGCCCGATCACGGAAATTATTGATGGCTTCATAACTGGCTAATAAGCGCATTTCATCCCAATCGGCAGGACACACTACTGAATCCCCCCAATCATGATATTTGATCACTTGCATTGGGTCTAATTGACAATTGGTGACAGTCGGTTGTGGGATTCGGAGAATATACATATCTCGCGCTTCATCATAAGTTACATTCTCTGATGAAAATCCGTCTAAATTCACCCCCGCTTCAATCGATCCTTGTGCCGAATGTAATGCACCAATATAACACACATTGGCAACACCATACCGTGTTGATACTTCTATCCGCGCATTTGCCAATTCCACACGAGTCGTCACCAACTGTCCGAGTGGTCTGATGCGTTCGACAATCGAAGGGCTGGTCACAATTTGTGTGCTACCGGGGAATAAATTCAGGTTAAAGATACTGCCAATAGAAGAAAACACATTCTGGACACCTGACCAGATATTGCCAAACGTATTGCCACAAAATAACACACTCCCCAATATGGCTAAGCTACAAATGGCAACTGGCGAAAAAGCAACCAATACGCATCCCCAATTCGTGCCTCGCCCGCGCTCGATAATAACCTGTTCTATAATTTCATCATCTTGTGTCGTATTCATATCAATTCCCCTCTTGTATAAAAACAATATTAACGGGCAAATATTAACACACGGGCAATTTCCACACAAGTGAAGATTGCCCGTCAAAACATTTTTAAGATCTGATAACAATGACAATTTTTCTTGGGCAGATATGCGTCCTGATGCACAACCCACATCCGCCCCAATGTAACCCTACACATGATGACACCTAAGATGATGATGTCGGGTAAAAATGTTATTCCTCGATTTGATTCGCCAATTGATCCCGATGACGGAAGATGATACGCCCACGGGTCATATCGTAACTGCTCATCTCGATACGTACTTTGTCGCCTAGCGCAATACGGATATAAAACTTACGCATTTTGCCCGATAAATAAGCTAAAACCCGATGTCCGTTTTCCAGCTCGACCATGAATTGTGTGTTGGGCAACGCCTCGACCACCACACCATCCACTTCTATTTTATCTTCTTGTTTTGGCATAGATTTAGAAAACCTTTCAGATAGGATAGATAAACGATAAAACCGCTATCAACGGTGATGCCGATAGCGGTGGATAAACACATTGAGAAAGCGATGATATACCCCGAAGGGGCATTATTTCATCGAAGCCTTACGTTGACGACGACGAGACCGACGAATCGCCTTTTTCTTTTCAATACGGCGCAACTCACTCTTCGAGATGTGCCAGCGTTTGCGACGAACCGTGCTGAGGATGCCCGCATTGGTCACGCGCTTACGAAAACGGCGCAACAATTGGTCTTGAGACTCGTTGGGTTTCAATTTGACAGTAGCCATAATTCACCTCCTTCCTGCGAGAGAATGGTAAGCGCCAGCAGGAAGAAGTTATTTCCTTTTCTCCTAGTAACTAACGACTTATCGTTCATTATAACAAGCGATATGCCGAATTTCTAGGCGTGAATTTAGGCAGTCTCCATCGTGTCATCGGTGACGGTCGCTTGCACCTCTTCGGTGATAGTCTCGACCAGTTCTGTCTCGGCATCGTTATCGGCAACAGGCATCTCAAGGTCTAAATCGCGCAGGCTCAACCCCAAGCGTTGCTTATCGGCTTCAATGCTGATGATTCGCATGGTCAACACATCACCATCTTTGATGACTTGTGTGGCATCTTGCACGGTGCCGTCACCGATTTGGCTGACATGCAACAAGGCTTCGATACCCGGTTCGAGGCTGATGAACGCGCCAAATTGGGCGGTACGGCTCACTGTGCCTTGCACCAATTGCCCAACATGATACAGTTCTTCGACAATTGACCACGGATTGGGTTGCAGGCGCTTGAGGCTGAGTCCGATGCGTTTGCCTTCGCTATCCAGACGCAAAATGTACACATCAACTTGGTCGCCGACTTCCAGAATTTCTTTGGGATGTTTCACCCGATGCCACGCCAATTCAGAGATGTGGATCAGACCATCTGCACCGCCCAAATCAACAAATGCGCCAAAATCGCGCAAGCCACTAACAGTGCCACGGCGGACTTCACCCTCTTTGAGTTCATCGAGCAAGCTGTCTTTGCGGGCTTCGCGGTTATCGCGTTGGGCATCGCGTTGCGAGAAGACCAAACGGCGACGTTTGCGGTTGACTTCGATGACCTTGAGTGGGACTTTTTGCCCCACAAGGCGGGCGAGGTAATTTTTGCGCTCTTCTTCATTCAAGCCTCTGGGCAAATCGCTGACATGGCTGGCAGGCACAAAACCACGCAAATTGCCGAACAAGATAATCAGACCACCGCGATTGGCTTCTGCCACTTCGCCATACCAAATTTCGTCTTTGGTTTGCAAATCTTCGGCGATTTTCCAATCTTCACTTTGGCGAGCTTGTGAAACCGATAATACAAGGTTGCCTTCTTCATCTTCTGTCCGCAAAACAATCACATCAATTGTGTCGTTCAGCTTATAATCTTCTGGACGCATATTGAGGCGTTCAATGTCTTTGCGCGAGACAAAACCATCGCGTGGCGACCCATTAATCCCGACAATCAACCCTTGTTGGTCAATTCCTAAAATGACACCAGTGACAACATCACCACGTTCCAAATCATCTGTTTCAAACGAGGCTTCGAGTAATGCGGCGAAATCCATAGTATCAGAGAAGACCTCTGACGATGTGTTAGACATAAATATGCTCCTAATAGTTAAATTTTTGACTCATGATGTGGGAACGCGAAAAGACGGCTCAATTCTCTCTCCAGAAGTGACCGCTTAATTGAACATGATGTTGCGATAAAAATGATGGCACAACTATGATAATAAGCGTGGCACGAGTAAGTTTACCGTGACGCTGTTCCCTTTCATAAAATCGTGTGAATTTTACAAAGGGGACGAAGAAATGTCAATGCAAACATCATAAATTGGTGTCTAACATGTGTCAAACACCATTATAACATTCATTATGAAGGAATTTTGGGCGCGACATTGGTTGTTGCGCCCATCCATTGCCGATTATTCGGCAGATGACCCTTCACTGGGCGGGTTGGTTGTTTGATCAGGCGCTTGAGTATCCGATGCTACTGATGTTTCTGCAGATACAGCAGATGTCTCGGTGGTCTCTGTCCCCCAACGTTGGGTGAAGCCGACACGACGTTTTTCTGGTTCGAGATGGCTGATTCGCAAATTGAGCCGATCGCCCTTTTGCACATATGAATGCGGTTCTTTGAGCGTGCCATCACCCATTTCGCTCAGGTGCAATAAGCCCTCTAAACCATTGTCGAGCGCCACGAATGCGCCAAAATCGACCACATTGGTCACAATGCCCTCGACCAATTGACCCTCATGATATTTCTCTGCCGCCTCTTCCCAAGGATCGCGCAATAGGCGCTTGCGACTGAGGGCGATGCGGTTTGAGTCGCGGTCTAAATTGAGGATATACACATCAATCACATCGCCGACTTTCAGCACATCGCGTGGATGATCAACGCGATGCCACGCCAATTCCGAGACGTGAATCAGACCATCTGCACCACCTAAATTGACAAACGCGCCAAAATCGCGCAAGCCAGTCACCGTGCCAGAGACCACATCCCCCTCTTTGAGTTCAGAGAGCAAACGTGCTTTTTGTTGCGCCCGCCATTCTTTTTGTGCCTCACGCTCACTAAAGATGAGTCGTCTGCGGTCTTGGTCGACTTCGATGACCTTGACAATCAGTTCTTTGCCCATCAGGTCATTCGAGTTTTCGCTTTTGTCGGCGACATTCACACTGGTCAGATGTGAGCTGGGGATGAACCCCTCTAATCTGCGCCAACGCACCAAAATACCACCGCGATTATTGCCAACCACACGGACGGTATCGACCTCCTCGGTCTTGAGTAGCTCACGGGCTTTTTCCCAATCGTACCGTTGTAGCCCCATATTAATCGAGACGATCAGATTATCATCGGCATCGCGTGGGTTCAGGATGTATACAGGGACTTCATCACCGACCTTTAGGCTTTCGCGGAATTGGTCATCGAGGCGTTCTAAATCTTCTAAACGTACGATGCCATCTTGTTTCGTCCCCAAATCGATGATAATTTCGCGGGGCTTAATTTCTAAGATAAGACCTGTGCGGATTTGACCACGCATCAAATCTTGTGGTTCAAACGATTCATTGAGTAATCGTTCAAATTCCGACATATCGCTCATCTGTGATGTATTGTTGTCGTCCATAATAACGAAATAGCGCAAATTGAGCTTGTCTTGTCACAAAAATGCGCTGTCTCCTTTCTCGGTGGTGATGGTGCGAAAATAATCGCGTGATATAAAATAATTCAAGTAATTGCACATGCTTTCT
>PGTJ01000331.1 GCA_002794515.1 Phototrophicales bacterium | reverse complement strand
TTGATGATCCTCTTTTATGGATGGCGTAGGCTCAAAAAGGCATCGTAGATGCGTCTAATCAAAAAACCCGCCAAAGAATTATCTCTGGCGGGTTTTATATGTGTGAGTCCGGTAGGATTCGAACCTACGGCACTCCGCTTAAAAGGCGGGTACTCTGCCACTGAGTTACGGACCCAACAGCTTGATTATTGTATGTGAAAAAAATTATTTTTCAACCCCATTCTTTGACAAATACCAATTTCTTCACAGCTTGTGTAACGGTGTTTGCAAGAATATATTGGATACCGCCTGTTTCAGATGAACAAATTGCATATATATCCACATAAGGATTGGTGGCAACTTCATCCATGCCGATACAATAGCGATGGCGTGTTTTCATATCTTCACAAACACCAACAAGATGAAATGGCAAATGGGTTGAGCGCGGAATTAAGGGTTGAATATTTTGCTTGATTAAATCTAACATGACGAAATCGACAGCTTTTTCATCTGATTGGCATATGTTTTTATCGAAATTTGCCACAAAATTATCATTTCCTAGTCGTGATGGGTTGATAAAATTTTCAGCATACCAAATGCGTGTTTTCTGATAGTTCTTCGGTGGATTAAGGCGCAGTGTGATGGCTTTGGCATCTTTTAGCAATTCATCTATGCGGATATAATACATCTGATTTGTTTCTGGTGAATAAACGGCATACCCATCTAAATGACTCAAATCCACATGTTTGCTATAAATCTTTTTAGAGTCATAATAATTCGATCGAAAGGGTATTGAGATAGTTCCAACACCATTTGTCTTTCGATATTTCACCTGCAACCTGACCAGTGTGGTCATATCGGGCATGATGGCGATCATATCAAATGGCAGATGTTCGCTAATTGGCAAACAGGCGATGATGCCATGCTTGCGTAAATCGGCAATTGCCATGAGGACGGCTAAATCACCTTTATCTTTGGTCTGATGAGACATAAAACACCCCGTATCTTGTGGATAGGGCGTAACAGTCGGTCACGCCCCAGATGGTCATGTGTTTAACGGCGTTTTTCGATGAGGACGGTCGGCACGATAGAGCCACCCCCCGCCGTGACATTCAACAACGATAATGGCGATAGGCGTGTCATGATGCCATATACCATTTTGCCCCCGAACACATAGGGGTCGGCATCTACAAAACGCGGACTGATGTCTATTTCGCCGTTCAACCACATGGGAAAATCAAGTTGTACCACCTCAACGCGCTCTTGCACCACATGTGGGACGAGAAGCGCTTGTTTGAGCGCCGCCTCCCATCCATCGGATGAGGCTTCCCATCCCAAGACAACACCCCGCCCGCCATAATCATCATTGGGTTTGAGGACGAATTTCTCGCGGTTATCATTCAAAAATGGGATGAGGTCTATCGTTTTGCCCTGATACGTTGTTTTGCCCTCTTTGACCACCCGCGTCCAGGGGATGTGTGCTTGGATGGCTTGTAATTGGTCTGCAGAGAAAAAATGGGCATTTTCGGTATCGCTGAGGAATGCCAAACTGGCTTTTTTCGCCAACATTTTGGCGCTAATCGAATTGGTGATGAACACATTGCCATCGCGCATCGCCCGTGTGATGGGGTTATCGATGCCCATTGTGGCGAATAATTCGCTATATAACACTCGCTTGTAAATCATATCAATCCGAAAACCCTCAGACCATAAAGCCCCATCCCGATATTCGAGCGCACGCGGGTCGGCGAGGACGGCTTTTAGCCCCTTACGTTCAAAGTGTTGGCGGGTGATTTCATGTTCGGTCAATGTTGGCACTTCGCGCCAATCGACAATCGCCACCTGCGGAAATCGTTGTCCACCCCATGCCAAATACGCATCTATCAACGCATCGGTCAATTGGTCGAGCGCGGGCATCATGAAGGTATGATACTTTTGCTGAAAGCGTTTATATGGTTCGAGTTCGGTGAACACTTCACCCAACATATCGGCATAGCCAATGCCTGCGGGTGTTTCTGCGTTGTATTCTACACACTTCAGTTCGTCTTTATCGGTGACATAGAACATATCGAGGCGCGAACTCGACCATGGGGGGACTTGTGGTCGATCGTATTGGATGAGTTGTTCTTCATAATCATCCAACATCAGATAAGCACGGTGCTTGGGGTTTGTGATGCACACCTGATGCACAATGTTGAATGCCTGCACCAATTTTTCGAGACCATCATTGAGGAACATCCAATTGCGTTCAGAATAGAAAAAAGGGCGCAATACCACGCATAACGGACGTTCCCCAAAATATAGATTGCGTTCTTTGAGCAATTTTCGCAATTGAAAATCGGCTTCTTCTGCCAATTCGGGTGTGAGCAAATCGTGATAATACTTTACCGCATCATTGGTCACAGATGACATGGTTCACCCCTCTTTACTTTTACTAGCTGTTTTTTTCTTGGGTGGTTTGGCGCTTTTGGCGAGCTTGCCCCATGTGTAATTATCGCGGGTGGCGCTGGTCGATAGGGCGAGTTGGATCATGTTGTCTGCCATATGTGTGACCATCCAGTCGAAATGCCCTTTGCCCAACGAATTGACATCCATATCAGGGGCGGGATTCATAAAATCAATGGCGTAGGGAATGCCGTCCCGAATGGCAAATTCACAGGTGTTCATATCATAACCAAAGGCGCGGCAAATGGTGAGCGTATCATTCAAAATGCGATTATACATTTCATCAGAAAAATCGTGTTCAGGGGCATAATAACGGGTGTGGGGGTCATATTTCATGACATGTACATCATTTTGTGCCAAACACATGCACCGCGCATAATTATCCCAACGGATATATTCTTGGATGATCATCGTCAATAAACCACTGGTGTTATAACGATAAATCAGTTCATCCATCGAATGACACACATATAC
>PGTJ01000310.1 GCA_002794515.1 Phototrophicales bacterium | reverse complement strand
TCGAGCCGAATCCGGGTGGTGGCTTTGTGTATGCGACCGAGATTGTCGGTGGCGCAATTTCCAGCAGTTTCTTGCCGTCTATCGAGAAAGGCATCATGGGTGTCTTAGAGGGCGGGGTGATCGCGGGCTATCCGATTGTCGATGTCAAGGCAGTCGCCTTTGATGGCAAAGAGCATCCAGTTGACTCAAAAGATATTGCCTTCCAGATTGCTGGGCGCGAGGCATTCAAAGAAGCCTTCACGATGGGCAATCCGGTGTTGCTCGAACCGATTATGAATGTGCAAATTTCTGTGCCAGAGAGCATGATGGGCGATATCATGGGCGATTTGAACACCCGTCGTGGGCGTGTGCAAGGCATGGATACAGTCGGTCTGAAGACGGTGATTAACGCCCAAGTGCCACTGGCAGAGATGTTGCGGTATAGCAACGATTTGCGTTCGATGACGGGCGGGCGTGGCATCTATACCATGACATTTGACCACTATGAGCGTGTGCCGAGCAATATCGCCGATGAGGTGATCAAGGCGCATAAAGCCGAAAACGGTGGGTGAAATGTTGTGGCGGACATATGTATGAGGCTTTTGCCTCGTATGTCCGCCACATGATTAAAAAGTCGATGGGATGATTTTGCCACTAATCACCAGAGCTATCTGCTTCTTTCAGTGTGGCTTCTGGCTCTGGATCTTGTATGATCTCGCCATTGGGCAAGTCATCGGCTGGTGAGCCTTTGCCCAGCGAGAAGTGCGTGCTGGCGATGCGTTCCATGCGCGGGTCATCGTGCATCCCCAAAATCCGCAACATTTCATCTTGTTCAATCACCTCTTGAACCAATAATGCTTCGGCTAGGGCGATGAGTTTATCTTTATTTTCTGTCAGCAAGGCGATGGTTTGGTCATGTGCTTGTTTAATCAGACGGCGCACTTCGGCATCGACTTCGGCGGCGGTTTCTTCGCTATAACTCCGTCCTTGTGAGAGCGAATAGCCTAAGAAAGGTTGGCGCTCATCATCACCAAAATTGAGCAAGCCAAAAGTTTCGCTCATGCCAAAATTCGAGACCATCCGCCGTGCGAGGTCGGTGGCACGGCGCAAATCGTTCTCTGCGCCAGTGGTCACTTCTTTGATGATGATTTCTTCGGCGGCGCGTCCACCGAGCAGGGTCATGATTTTGGTATATAGATAGGCACGCGAATAATTGCGCCGATCCGATTCGGGCATGTATGCTGTCACACCCAATGCTTGCCCACGCGGGACGATGGTCACTTTGAGGACGGGGTCGCTGTTGGGCAATAATGCCGCCACCACCGCGTGACCTGCTTCGTGATATGCCACCACTTTGCGCTCATGAGCATCGGATAGAGGCGGGCTTTCTGTCCCCAAGACGATGCGGTCGAAGGCATTTGAAAAATCGCGCATGGAGATGCGTTTGGCGTTGCGCCGTGCGGCATTCAGCGCCGCCTCGTTACATAGATTGGCTAAATCTGCGCCAGAAAAGCCGATTGTGCCTTTCGCCAAGTCGTTGAGGTTGACATTCACATCTAACGGTTTACCGCGTGTATGGATTTTCAAAATTTCTAGCCGTCCCTTTTTATCGGGCAAGCCAACTGTGACCTGACGGTCAAACCGTCCGGGGCGGAGCAGGGCGGGGTCGAGGACATCATGTCGATTGGTCGCCGCCATGACGATGACGCTTTCGGTTTGGTCGAAGCCGTCCATCTCTGCCAACATCTGATTTAACGTTTGTTCGCGTTCATCATGACCACCACCCAGTCCTGCACCTCGTTGCCGACCAACAGCATCGATTTCATCGATGAACACAATGCTGGGGGCGTTATCACGGGCGCGTTTGAATAAGTCACGCACACGCGATGCGCCTACACCCACGAACATCTCGACAAATTCAGAGGCGGCAATGCTGAAAAACGACACTTGTGCTTCGCCAGCAACGGCACGCGCCAACAATGTTTTACCCGTCCCTGGTGGTCCGATGAGCAACACCCCGCGTGGGATGCGTGCGCCAAGTGCGATGTATTTTTCGGGTTCTCTGAGGAAGTCGACAATTTCGGTCAATTCTTGTTTTGCCGCATCTTGACCCGCCACATCGTTAAAGGTGACTTGTGGACGTTCTACGGTATATTCACGCGCTTGTGTCCGACCAAAGCCCATCGCGCTCCCCATTTGTCGTTGGGCGCGTCGTGCTGTCCACACCAAAAAGCCGATAATGAGGACGACTGGTAACAAATTGACCAAAAACACCAGCAATTGTGATGTCTCGTTGGTATTAAAGCGCACACTCGCCCCATTTTCGGTGAGTGGGATCAGCAGTTGTTCTTGAGCGGTCTCGGTGGGGACAATCACCGTGAAATTGGTGATCGCTTGACCATTCGCGCCACGTATGGGGCTGATGAATGAGCCAGTGGCTTCTGCGCCTCTGAAGGTGATGCTCTGAATATTATTCGATCTGGCTTGTGCGAGGATGATAGAATAATCGATGGTTGTGCCACCACCTGTCGGAGAACCACCCATCAAAATCAGGAATAACCAGGTTATCCCCAAGATCATCATGGCGGGAAAAATCCATTTGCGCCAGTCTTGTGGTTGAGGGGGCTGGTTATCAGATTGTGGGTTTTCATCCTTATTTGGTTTATTGTTATTATTCGGAAACTGCATGTTTTGCATACCTTGCTGTTAGCGGATATTTTCATCATTATAAGTATACACTGTTAGAAGCGTACAAGAAACATATCATTGCTAGATGAGATTGCATCCATTTTGATGGAGCAAAATTTTGTTTTTATGGCAATTCACACTATAATTATAGGCTAGGCATGTTAAGGGATGATAAGAATGGCAAACCAAAATCCTAACCAACCCAACGATAAAGAAAATGCCATTATGCGGGCATTAGAAGAATCCAATAGCACCTCGCCATCCTCTATTAGCGAGGCACGCGGTTTGGTCGGCAAGATGATTCAAGCACTCGAACAGACCAAAGCCGATGCGACAATCACCCAAGAGGCGAAATCGGTCGGTGGTGGCGAACATGAACCCCCATGGCTCTTACAACAATTCTTTCAGGGCGATATTAAACTCGATGAAGAGTTGAATAGTCGCTTTTTCGCTTTGCCTGTGATGTCGACCATCAAG
>PGTJ01000827.1 GCA_002794515.1 Phototrophicales bacterium | reverse complement strand
TTTGATGGTGAACGGGTGTTGCTATATTGGAATCGCACAGGATTACTCGATAAGCAGGCTTTGTTGAAGTTGTGTCAGATGCTCAAGATTAACCGTTCGATCTTTCCGAGCAAACTCGATCCGTTTATTCTACAAACCATGTATTATGAATTGCCTGCAAAAATTGGTCGGATGCACATCCATACCTATCCTACCCTCACCACGCATGATGATTATTTGGCGTTGCTCAGCCGCGCCAATATTTTCATCACCCCACGCAAAGTCGAAGGGGTAGGATTAACCTTTTTAGAAGCGATGGCGAGTGGGTGTTGTGTGATCGCCTT
>PGTJ01000253.1 GCA_002794515.1 Phototrophicales bacterium | reverse complement strand
TGGTGCGGGTGGCGCTCACACAAGCCGATTTTGCCATCAAATTTTTATTACGCGAGACAGACCAGTATTCATCTTTACCCACCAATACCATCATTTTAGCCAATAATGCTCTCGAAATTCTCACTGGTCAAGAGACACTACCGCATTCTGCTTTATGGATAGAAGTTGAGCGTGACCCGCATTGTTTGGTATGTGGCGACCAAATGCAACGCAATGTCACCGATAGCCAGACGATTAAGGGCATATCGTTGCAAGATTTAGCCGATGAAACGGGCATATCCGTTGAGAGCGATGATTGAGATGGGTGTTTGATAGCATCATTTGTACTAATGCACATCGCGTCAATACACGCTATAATAGAACGAAATGTTCGCAATGAATGAGGGATAACACGCCATGCGACGGATTGGATTATTCATGGTGGCGCTTTTGGTGATTGCCGTCTCGATTGTGCAATCTGCGCCCAACCAGCAAGCAAATGTGTTTGAATTATTTTTATCGCAAGCCCGTTCCGATTTAGAATTGCTCGCCGACCAAGTAATTGGCGTCGGGGTGCGCCCGCCCAATTGGACATTCAATTTTGAATGGGCATCGGAGACGGCTGTTGTCGATTTATGGTTTGATAACGAAAGCCTTGCCGAGGTTATTTTCGGTGTCGGGGTGCGCCCGCCTGAATGGTTTGGCGCGACCACCAATGATATGCAGTTATTGGCGCGAAATGTGCGTCATGACCTCGAAATTTCGGCGGATACCGTGTTTGAATCGACACGCAATCGTCCGAGTAATTGGTTTGGCGCGGCTCCCATTTATCGATGCGAGCGCACGGTGCAAAATGTTATCCGCATCTTAGGGACGATTTATAACACCCAAGATACCGTATCATTGACCTTATTGAGTTATTGTGATGAATTGCGTGATGCCATCGTCAATAACCTGATTGCCATTGTATACAATCCCACACAACAAGATGTGGTGGCGAATCAAAACCTCAACAATCAGATATTGGCTGTACGTGGCGATTTAGAACGTTTGGCAAATGAACTGTTCGGCGTGAATACGCGCCCTGTGGGTTGGATATGGCAAGTCGGCATGGACGGCACATCGCCCACATTGGCGGTGGATATCAATTCCGATTTCGACCTCCTGCTCAGAGAACGATTGCCCGCCAGCCAGCGTCCGCGTTTATTGCCCGGCTTAACTGCCTCTACTGCCCTCACTGCACGCAATTTGCGCTATAATCTCGAAGTCATCACCGATACCCTCTTGGGGCGTTTAGTCCGTCCGAATGGTTGGCAAGGTGTGAATCCAGTAGAACGTTGCGACCCGTTGATACAAGCGGTGGTGGTGATTGCCCAACGCAATTACGCCTTTGTCGTTGATGAAACATTGGGCGCATCCCCCGATTTTTGTAACCTCATCGGCTTCACCGCCAATAGTGTGGTCGAAAATCCGCCACCACCCGAAGCACAAACAGAACAAGTCAGAGATACGCGCTATTTGGCAGAATCGCGCAATGCCTTTGCTTACTTGGATGTTGGCACACGTCAATATATGGGTATTATGCCCTATGGCACAGAATTCCGCGCATGGTATCGCAATTATGGCGAGTCGAATATGATGTTCGTCAGTGGCGAAAATTTTGCCTTGTATATCGACCGTCGCTGGACAACGATGGAGATCGAAGTATTCCGCACGTTGCCGACATTAGATGGTGTGAAGCCACTCACCTTCTGTGATGCGCGTTGGTGTAACGGTCCCGGACCCACCCCCACACCGACCAGTGATGGTCCGTTGTTGGCATTGTATCAGGGTACATCTGTGCCGTCATCGGGTGGTGGGCAACCCACATTGGACCCTGGTAGCAAGGCGCAAGTGTCGTGGAATTATATCCGCGTCACCTATCTTCTCGACCGTCCAGAGGCAGGTGTGGCACAAGTGGGTTTAGAAATTTGTGCCGAGCCACAACAAATCAATTGCGAACCGGTGCTATCGGTGTTCGATAATAACCTCGGTGTGGCAAAACCCGCCATATCCACCTTCAACGGACTCAATGTGTATGAATTCACCTATGGATACACATCGAATTTGCGAATAGAAGGCGCAACACGCTTCTCGCCCGATATCTGGATTAGCGACCCAACCATTCGCTAAAAGATATGTATAATCGTGTGGATAAGGGTGCAACAACTTTGCACCCTTATCTAATATGAGGTGTTTATCATGCGCGATAAACTGAAAAAATATCAGTCATATGCCTTGCCTGTGGCGCTTATCATCATTGGCGCGCTCATTTTATGGGCGCAAATCACCAATTTTGATTGGTTGGGGTTAACGTGGTCGTTCTTCATCATATTGCCCGGTTTGGCGATGTTGCATGTGGCTATCCAAGACCAATCGCAAAAATATGCCCGCCTCATCTTTCCTGCCATTGTCGTCTTGCTCACAGGGGTGATTTTGCTTTATCAAACGCTCACCAACCACTGGCGGTCATGGACATTTTTATGGGCGTTGTATGTGGTATTTTTTGGTGTGGGGTTGCAGATATATGGCAGGCGCATCCAAAATAAAAACGATATCCTCATGGGGCGTAACCTGATTTTGGGCGGAATCGCCACATTTGTCTTTTTATGGATGGTGTTTGAATTGGTGATCTTCTCGGCGACATTCAGCGCCATCATCGGTTATGTGTTGCCCGCGGCATTTGTCAGTGGTGGGGTGGTGATGCTGGCGAATCATTATCGGCTTTATCGGCTCGAATCGGGCATAACAACAGAAAAAATAGCCCAAAACGAAACAAAAAGGGGTGTTTCTACGTATAGTTCTTCAGAAATAGTAAGTCAACAATCGGACGGGGAAGCAGATTTTTCGCGGTTTAATCCGAATGTCATTGTTGATATGCCGGAGATTAAACCCATCGATATTGACGAGAATATCTCGACCGAGATAGACCCTGAATTACAACGCAAAATAGATGCCGCGCTCAAGGGCGATATAGAAGGATAAAGATGGATGGCATTTGAAGCTGGCGCACAGGTGGGTGCGTATCAAATTATCGAAAAAATTGGCTCTGGTGGCATGGCAACGGTATTCAAGGCGCGACAACCACGCCTAGAACGTGATGTGGCAATTAAAGTCATGCACCAAAATATTTCGCAAGATCCTAATTTCTTGGCGCGATTCGAGCGCGAAGCGCGGATTGTTGCCAGCCTCGATCATCCCAATATCGTCCCGATTTATGATTACGATGAACATATGGGACAACCCTACTTGGTGATGAAATATGTGAATGGCTATACCCTAAAAGATATTCTCCGTGCAGAGCCAATCGCACCACACGATATTTTGCGCGTCCTCACCGCAGTCGGCTCGGCATTGGAGTTTGCCCATAAACGTGGCGTGTTGCACCGCGATATTAAGCCGAGTAACATCATCATTGATGAACGTGGCGAGGCATATCTCATGGATTTCGGTTTGGCACGAATCGCCCAATCTGGCGAAAGCACCATGTCGGCTGATGTCATGCTCGGCACACCGCATTACATTTCCCCAGAACAAGCACAAGGCAATAAAGACCTCGATGCCCGTACAGATGTATATTCGTTGGGCATTGTGTTATACGAGATGCTCACGGGCAGGGTGCCATTTGTGGGCGATACATCCTATGCCATCATCCACGCACAAATCACCGAGACCCCGCCACCACCGCGTAGCATCAATCCCACCATCACACCCGCCGTTGAGGCAGTGGTGCTAAAAGCGTTGGCAAAATCGCGTGATGACCGGTATTCCTCACCCACAGAGTTGGTCAATGCCTTTCGCCATGCGTTAGAAGGTGAAGATACCCCGCCACAATTCAAAAACACCCATGACGATTCGAAGCGGGCAACACCACCCAATATCAAACCGCGTGTCCCGCTCAGCCCGCCACCGCCCCCTGTGCCACCCACTCCGCCCAAAAT
>PGTJ01000256.1 GCA_002794515.1 Phototrophicales bacterium | reverse complement strand
GGCTTTGGCGAGGGTTATGGACGCAGTGGGCATACCATCACCAAAGGCGTGCGTCATGCGCGTTACGATTTATCGCTGACGGCGGGCGATTTATTCGGTTGGGCAATCCAGCGCCCGCGCAACCCCGATACCCCGACACGATTTCTATCAGACGGTGTGCAAATTGCCGATGTATCGCATCCCGAAATCCAAAAGCACCTACAAGAGAGTAGCGCCTATTTTCCGCTATTCGGTCTGAGTTTTTTCATCTTGCCGATTGGCTTATTCATCGGGTTTCGGGCATGGTGGATGCGAATTTGGTTGCTAGTCGCCAGTTTTTGGTTAATAATTCCCCTTTACCATAACGCAGGGTGGTTGGGTAATGATGAAGCGACCTTATGGGCATGGGTATTGGGATTATTGGCGCTCATCCTCATCCCACTAGTGATATTCATCTTGACCTATCATGATAGACCACCCCAACGGGCGCGGTTTATCGCGTGGGGATGGATTATCACGGCGGTCATCATGCCGATTATCGGTTGGGGATTGATGAATTGGTCTGGACGCGAAGAATTTCGGACATATGGCATCGTGTTGGGCTTCGTATTCGGCTTGATCGCCAGTTACCTATTGGTCACATCCGATACACAACATCGCCAATGGACAGTTCGCTTCGAGTGGTCACTGTGGACATGGTTGCTCTTGGCGATATGCACCTCGCTCATCGGTTGGCATTTAGCCTATTGGGTCGGGTCACAACGATACAGCACCCGTTATTATTCAGAGGCATTGCCCGCCTTCGCCCTCATCGGCGGATTGGGACTGTATGGGATTATCGACTACGCCCGCCAACTGGTTGGGTGGATATTTTCATCTGCCCGCCAGACGGCACAATTCGCCGTCACTTGTGGTGGATATGCGCTCATCACCATATTATTGTTGGGGAGCATGTATTTATACAGCATCCCGCGCATCAATGCCTTGTATCGATTTAACAATGTCAGCCCCTATATGGCAGACGAAATCCGCGCCCGCGCCACCGATGATCGCCCGATTTTGGTCATGGTCAACGGGCAACGTGGCGATATTAGCTGGCGGGCATATGGTAGCCTGATGGCGCTCACCAGTCCATATTTAGATAGCGATATTGTCGCCGCGTGGAATTATGAGCTGAGCAATGATTTAATCCGTGAACGCATCTTGGCGCGTTTTCCTGATCGACAAGTGATAGAATTGAATATCAAAGGGACAGATGCGTGGTTTATGGATTGCGACATCACCCAAAATTCCGCATGTAACTTAAATCCACCACCCAGATAAGGATGAGCAATGAGCGTACGCATTTTTATCAGTTACCGCAGAGATGATAGCGAAGGCGAGACGGGGCGTTTGCATGACCATTTGTGCAATGGTCATTTCAGCGAAGATGATTTGTTCTTGGATGTGGAAGATGTCGGCACAGGGGTCAATTTTAAGGATGCAGTCGATAGAGCCATAAACCAGTGTACGGTGATGTTGGTTATGATTGGCACAAATTGGGAAGCATCGGTCGATGCAAAGGGCGCACGCCGTCTGGATAATCCTGATGATATGGTACGGCACGAAATTCGGAGCGCCATCGAACAACAGAAGCAGATTATCCCCATTTTGGTGCGTGGGGCAAAGATGCCCAAAGTGGGACAATTGCCCGATGATATACAAGCCCTCGCCTATCAGAACGCCATTGAGGTTCGTCATGCCCATTTCAAACATGATGTAGAGGGATTGGTGGGTGTGTTACGTCAGGCATTGACCGAAGCCGAAGGATATAGCAAAACACCCGCCACTGCCGATAGCCTCCGCCAAAAAGAGAACGCGCTCAAAGAATTGCGCTTCAGGCTCATCGGCGCTGTCGATTCGCCATTATATGCGTATCGCACACAGAATAATTATTTGCCTGTGTTGGGCGAAGGCAACCCCGATGCCAACATTGTGTTCATCGGCGAGGCGCTGGGCAAAGCCGAAGCCGAGCAAGGCAGACCGTTCATCGGTCCCTCTGGCGAGGTGTTGGCGACCATGCTCAAAACCATCAATCTCCGCCGTGAAGATGTGTTCATCACCAATGCCATCCTCGACCGTCCAGTCGACAACACGCCCACACCCGAAGATGTGGCTTATTATGCGCCATTCGTGGATGAAATTCTGAACATCATCCAACCGCGTGTGATCGTGCCTTTGGGGGGTACAGGCATGGATTATGTGCTAAAAAAATATGATATGCCCGAAAAAGGCAAAAAAATTGGTCAATTGCACGGGCAATTATTACAAACTACCCTACCCTACGGAAAAGTATTCATCATGCCTCTCTATCACCCTGCGGTGGTGCTATATAACCCGACTCAACGGGCAACACTCGAAAAAGATTTCCAACGCCTGAAAGTGTTTATCTAGGAGCAACCGATGCAAACCATAACCCGTTGTGCGTGGTGTGGGGATGACCCGTTATATGTGGCGTATCATGACAACGAATGGGGGATACCCATTCACGATGACCATCAGTGGTTCGAGCGCATCACCCTAGAAGGCGCACAGGCTGGTCTGAGTTGGATAACCATCCTCAGACGGCGGGAGCATTATCGCCGCGCATTCGACCATTTCGACCCTGCGCTCGTCGCCCGATATGATGCGGCAAAAATCGAGGCGCTGATGACCGACACGGGCATCATCCGCAACCGCGCCAAAATCATCAGCACGATCAGCAATGCCCAAGCCTTTTTGCGTATACAAGCCGAATTCGGCAGTTTCGATCATTACATTTGGCGATTCACAGATGGCAAAACCATCGTCAACCACTGGCGTAGCCTATCCGAAATCCCAGCAGAGACGGATGAGTCGCGTGCGATGAGCAAGGATTTGAAAAAACGCGGATTTCGGTTTGTGGGCGCGACCATCTGCTATGCCATGATGCAAGCCTGTGGCATGGTGAATGACCACACGTTGGATTGTTTTACACGCCAAGAATAGGGATATAATAATAGTGATATAGAAAGACCTTGATTGCTAATTATGGCAAGATGCTTGCTAATCGCCATAAAGCACACGAAAGGTGCTATCGGTGGTGGTCGAGCCGATTACCTGATCACAGGGGATAACGATTTGCTCATCCTCAAAACCTATCAGTGAATTCGCATCGTCACTGCATCCGAATTTTTATCCATCATCCAAAAGGATTAACCATATGCCCGATATGCTCGTCAAACTGTATGCCCTGCCACCGCTTGAGCCACACATCGCCAAACAAGCCGAATATGGCATCACCTCGTATGGATAAAATATGACTATCATTGGTACAATTGTAAATAATAAGATATGAAGGATATGGTGTCATTATGGATACAATCGAAATCACCCTTAAATTACCTGCCGATTATGTACGCGATGCCCAAGATTTTGACATGCTTAACCCAGATACCATTTTAGCCGTTTTGCGTCAAGAATTAGATAACCGTATTATGGCATTTGTGGATGCCGAGGTGAAAGCCTATCGCGCAGAAAAGCGAGCCGAACAAAACAATCAGACGCAATCATCATGATAGATGTTGTTTTAGATACCAACGTTATCATTTCTGGCATGTTATGGGCAGGAACACCCAAAACAATTCTTCAAATGGCGCAACAACACCTCATCCAAACCATCAGTAGTGAGCCATTAATTGAAGAATTAAAAGATGTTATCGCACGAGATAAATTCCAAAAATTTCTAAACCAGCTTCAAAAAACACCGGATGATGTTGTGAATTCATATCTGAACTATACACGAGTTATTGAACCTGTTGAATTATCCCAAAATGTTGTGAGAGATATGAAAGATGATAAAGTTATCACTTGTGCGATTGGCGGAAAAGCCGATTACCTCATCACAGGGGATAACGATTTGCTCATCCTCAAAACCTATCAGGGAATTCGCATCGTCACTG
>PGTJ01000039.1 GCA_002794515.1 Phototrophicales bacterium | reverse complement strand
CATTAAAAAAGTAGGCTTTGCCTGTCCATATGCCGACCACAAACATCGTGGTGGTCAGAAGATAAAACATATAACGACGACTTTTCATCAGTAGGGCGATGCTCCGGGTACAGGGACACGATTTAAGACATCACGGACGACCGTATTAGAGGTGGCTTGACTAAAACGGGCTTCTGGTTTGGTGATAATGCGATGTGCGAGTGTGACTTCTGCCAGCGCCTTAACATCATCTGGGATGACGTATTCGCGTCCCGCCATCGCCGCACGAACTTGCGAGGCACGGAATAGGGCGATAGACCCGCGTGGGCTACTGCCCAGATAAACATGCTCATGCGTCCGTGTCGCCGTCACGATGGTGACAATATAGCGCATGACTTCTTCGGCGACATAAACCTCTTTGACAGCATTTTGTGCGGCGACTAATTCTTGCAGGCTGACTAATTGGCTCATATTGTTGATTGGGTGATTATATTGCTGTGCCGATAGTACGGTGAGTTCTTCTGCGGGGCTGGGATAGCCCAATTGAATTTTGAGCAAGAAACGGTCTAATTGCGCTTCTGGCAAAGGAAATGTGCCTTCATATTCAATGGGGTTTTGGGTGGCAAGGATGATAAATGGTTGCCCCATCGGATAAGTCACCCCATCTACAGTGACTTGTTTTTCCTCCATTGCCTCTAATAAGGCGGATTGGGTTTTGGGTGTGGCGCGATTAATTTCATCTGCCAAGACAATTTGCGCCATAATAGGACCTGGTCGAAATTCAAATTCACGGTCTTTTTGATTGAAAATTGAAACCCCCGTGACATCTGATGGGAGCATATCGGGTGTGAATTGGATGCGACTAAAGGTGCATCCGATTGATTTTGCCAATGCGCGTGCCAACATCGTTTTACCGACACCGGGAATATCTTCGATGAGGATATGCCCTTGTGCAAGTAACCCTAATACCGTGAGGCGGATTTCATTGCGTTTGCCCAAAATCACCTGTCCAACACTCTGAGCGATACGCTCGGCAACTGATTGAACTAAGCCGATGTTTGAGTAATCTCCTTGTGGACGACGTGTTTGTTGCTGATTTTGCATAAAGCCTTCGCTCGTTTCATCCATGAACAAATAAATCTGTTACCATTATGAACTGTTTTGGCATTCTTTTCAGTGGACGTTTTGCCTACGGTTTCTCAATGTTGAATAATGCCACCTAAATCATGGTAAATGATGATTAGCTTTTTGACAACTTCCTCATCCTATGATATATTCTCTGATGAAAACAACACACCAAAAATTTGAATGATATGTGTTGTCTGTGGCATGTCGTGGGAATCACGTCGCCGTGTAGAATTAGCTCTTGGCACTTCGATGAGGAGAAAATTATGGCGAAATCGCGGACTGCATTAATGGTAGACCGTCTGCGTGAGTTGCAAGCAACAACACCAGAAGTTGAAGCCTCTGCGGTGGTGAGCGTAGATGGTTTGATTATGGCATCATCGCTCCCACAAGGTGTTGAAGAAGACCGCGTATCGGCGATGTCTGCGGCTATGATATCGCTGGGTGAACGGATTTCAAGTGAATTGGGGCGTGGTATTTTGGAGCAAGTTTATATTAAAGGGAAAAGCGGTTATGTGATCCTCATGTCTGTTGGGGAAGAAGCCGTGTTGACCACGCTGGTGCGCGAAGGGGCAAAATTGGGTTTGATATTCCTGGATATGCGTCGCGCCGCCGATGACCTTGAAAAGTTAGTGTGATTGAACCCATTCATGCAGGGTAGATGCAGTGCATCTATTCGGCAGTTTTTATTGGTGATTAATGAACGGCGGGAACAGTTTCCCGCCGAAATTTTTGTTTTAGTCATTCGAGAGAAAATCCATGAAGCGTACAAAGTATATCTTCTGCACGGGTGGGGTGGTGAGTTCAGTTGGTAAAGGGGTGACAGCCGCCGCTATTGGGCGTTTGCTCAAGTCGCGTGGCTTAAAGGTCGCTATCCAAAAATTAGACCCGTATCTGAATGTCGATCCTGGCACCATGAGTCCATATCAGCACGGTGAAGTTTTTGTCACCATAGACGGCGCAGAGACAGACCTCGACCTGGGGCATTATGAACGATTTACCGATGAAAACCTGACGCGTGCTTGTAATGTCACTGCAGGGCAAATTTATAGCAGTGTCATTGAAAATGAACGTAAAGGCGCATTTTTGGGACGCACGATTCAAGTTATTCCACATATCACAGATGAAATCAAAGACCGTATTATGTTGGTAAGTGCCGAGAGCAATGCTGATGTGGTGATCGTCGAAGTTGGTGGCACAGTCGGTGATATTGAAGGGCAACCATTTTTGGAGGCTATCCGTCAAATGAAAATGAGCCTCAAAAAACGGGATACACTCTATGTCCATGTCACTTTTTTGCCCTATATCGGCGCAACAGGTGAACTGAAGACCAAACCCACACAACATAGTGTACGCGAATTGCGAAGCGCAGGTATTCAACCCAATGTTATCATCGCTCGTACAGACCATCCCGTGAGCCAAGATTTAATCAAAAAGTTGGCTTTATTCTGTGATGTCGAAGAAAATGCCGTCATCCCGCTTGAGACAATTGATTTGTTGTATGATGTGCCATTGGTACTGGAAGACGCAGGATTAGGCAATCTGTTGGTTGAAGAGTTGAAATTGGATGAGGTTCATCCACCCGACTTAGCCTCATGGCGCGAAATGAGTAGGCGAATGCACGCCGCTAAAGAGACGCTGAAAATCGGCATTGTTGGTAAATATGTCGAACTACACGATGCCTATATGAGTGTTAAAGAGGCGACATTCCACGCCGCCAGCGCGCATGATCGGAAAATCGAAATTGCTTGGATTGATTCTGATAAAGGATTAGATACAAAAAATTTGGATGATTTAGATGGCATAATCGTCCCTGGTGGGTTTGGGTATCGCGGGGTGGAAGGCAAAATCGCCACTGCAAAATTCGCCAGAGAGAATCGTGTGCCATATTTGGGCTTGTGTTTGGGGATGCAAGTGATGTGCATTGAATTCGCTCGGCATGTGTTAGGACTAGCTGATGCGACCAGTTCGGAATTTGAAGTCCCTAGCAAAAATAATATCATCGACTTGATGCTCGACCAACGTGGCAAATTGGGACGGGGTGGCACAATGCGACTGGGCGCGTATCCGTGTGTGTTGAAGCCGGGTACAATCGCCGCATCGGCATATGATGACGTGCCAATGGTGCAAGAGCGCCATCGGCATCGCTTTGAATTTAATAATGCTTATCGCAATGCTTTTGAAGAGCATGGTGCCGTTTTTAGTGGTCTTAGTCCAGATGAATTATTGGTGGAGATTGTTGAATTAAGAGACCATCCATTTATGGTTGGTGTGCAATTTCACCCTGAATTCCAAAGCCGACCAAATCAGCCACATCCATTGTTTTATGCGTTTATCGAATCTATCATCAAGCAAAAAGCGCACAAGAACTCACCCAATTGACTCATAAAACAGAATAGAGGTTAATTATGAAGTTAGATGCTTATATCAAGAGTATGCCCAAAATTGAATTGGGGTTACGTTTTGAAGGGGCTGTTCGTAAAAAGATTTTGCTGACGATTGCCGAACAAAATGATATACCTGATACCATCAAGCGATTTAGCGATTGGGTGCGCCTACTAGAAAAACCGGACCCCAAACGAATAGAAGAAATTGTGCGTATGGTGACAACATGGTGGCGTTATGCTGAAGATTTTTCACGTATGGCATATGATATCGGTGTGATGCTGGCTAACGAAAATGTTAAATATGCCGAAGTGCTGATTAACCCAACTGTGTTGCTACAACAAGGACAGTTACCTTTATCGATAGACGAATTGATAGAAGCATTAAATGATGGACGTGACCGAGCATATCGTGGTTGGGGTGTGCAAATGGGTTGGATTTTAGTCGCACCAAGAGATGAACCGAGGAAATTTGAGGATATTGTACGCTGGGCAACCAGTAATGCAACTCGTCGTAACAGCATCGTGGCGGTAGGACTGGTCGGAAAAGAGGAGATCGTTGCACCCAATCCATTTGAGAGGACAATTGCGCTTGCTGTGAAGAAAGACTTGCCAATTGTGATACAAGCGGGACATCAGCTCAAAGCAGAAGGCATTTTACATGCCCTAAAAGATTATTCACCATCGCGTATTTTGGATGCGACTGGTTTAGCGGATGCGCCAGATGCGATTAGCCAAATCCTAGAGCGTGAGATTGGTATTGTGTGTAGCATTGGACGCATCGTGAATACCGACTGGTCAAAAAAATATGCCGATTATCCATTAGCAGATTTGCTTCAACATGGGATTAAACCAGCGATTAGCGCCGATATGCCAACTTACCATACAACACTTATAGACGAATATTTAGCGATTGTTGAACAGATGAAATTGCCTATTGAGACGTTAGAAGACTTATCACTTCACGCGGTTGCTAATAGCTTTTTATCGCCAAGTGATAAATCTGATTTGATAGAACAATTTGCATCGACATATGCACATCTCAAAAGTGATGATGTGGTCGCTGAATAAAATAATGGAAATAAAAAAATAATAGAGGGGAAAATCCCTCTATTATTTTATTCTTGAATGGGGGTGATATTCACAATATGCGATTGGTCTTTGAGAAGTGGTATTGTAATGGTCAAAATACCATTTTTAAGAGTTGATTTGGCGTTTATGGCAATCACGGGCTTCGGTAGGCTTATACTACGTCCAAATGCTCCAAAAACCCGTTCACGAAGTAAATAGGCGGTTTCGGGAATATCTGCTGATGGTATTGTTTCGCCTTTAATCATGAGCGTATTTTCTTCAATACTCACTTCTAACGTGTTGGGTGCTAACCCTATTAGTGCCTCGGTTTGAATGATCAAATTATCGTCTATCTGATATATATCCAGAGCAGGATAAGTATTTGGCAATACCTGCCGAATGCCTTGTTGAATGGTTCGAGACAAATTATCACGCAATGTATTAAAGGATTTGAGTGGATCGAACTTTGTTGGGTTTGAATCGCTCATCATATTAGCCCTTCGATTCGCTTTGGTTTTTATAATCGAAAAAACGATACCCAACACCACGCTCCGTGAGGATATATTTGGGGTTCGCAGGGTCTTCCTCGATTTTCTCGCGTAGATAATTCACATAAAGACGCACATAATGGGCTTCATCACGATATTCGTATCCCCAGACCTTCGCCAAAATTTGGTCATGAGGTATCGTCCATCCTGCATTTTCAATGAGATGGTAAAGTAAGCGATATTCCGTTGGACGTAACTTGATATGTTTACCCGCGACAATGACCTCGCGGCGGTTGAAATCTACTTGCAAGCGATCATCTATTTTCAGAATGGCTTGGCTTGGTGCGCTACTGGGCATTTCTGCCCGACGCAATACGGCTTTAATACGACTGGATAATTCTCTGGGTCCGAATGGCTTGGTGATGTAATCATCTGCGCCCAATTCTAACCCGTATACCTTATCATTCTCTTCACCTTTAGCCGTGAGCATGATGACAGGAATGGTCGAAAATTCACGCAACATGCGTAATGTCTCGAATCCGTCTAAATCTGGCATCATAACATCCAGAAGCACAATATCGGGTAATTTGGTACGGATGGCTTCGAGGGCTTCTAAGCCATTGTGCGCTTCAATAACTTGATAGCCCTCTAATTCGAGATTCATGCGGATAAACCCAATCATACGAATTTCGTCATCCACAACCAAAACACGATACATATTATGACGGTTGGGTTTCGATAATTTTGATGATGCCATGTGCTTATCCTCAGTCTGTACGGAACGGTAATGGGAACTCAATTTCGTCATCTGGGCTTGGCAACACTTGGATATAATTGATGCGCCATAACGGGAAGATGACGGTCGTAACCCCTTCATCAAAAATATTGAGTTCTTTATCTGAACGTTCACGCGGATTTTTGCCGACTATCATCGTATCATGTGGTTGTGGCATTTCATCTACATCTACTTTTATGGGTTCAGAATTGGCAATGTGCAAAAGTAAGCTAATCATTACAACTCCTGTGATTTAGATTTGAAAATAAAGATTGGCAATGAGTTTACCAAAACGAATTTCATCGCCATCACGTAATACACGCGGTTGGTTGGGTGTAAGACGTTGCCCATTTAGATTTGTGCCATTGGCGCTACCCATATCAATTAGTGTGAGGACATCATCACTGCGCTCAATGGCAGCATGAACCCGCGATACGCCTTTTTCTAACGCCCCATATGGTGTTAAATCTACATCGGGTTGACGCGGGCTTGAGGGTTCTAAACGCCCAAAGACAATGCGATCTTTAAGTTCTAACACCACCGGTTCAGATACATCTCGGATTCGCATGACTATCGATGAAATTTTCTTCACGCTGGCAGAACCCCATGTGGCACGCGCTGAGAATTCGCCTAAACTGGTTTCGAGCTTTTTGGTCGGCACAGTGGCATCTATGCCACCTTCAAGGAGGGTATGCCCACATTCTTCACAAAATAATAATCCTGGGCGATTGATATGCCCACAATATGTACAAGTTATCATGATTCACTTTTTTCACTTTCAACAGGTTTTGTATTTTCCACAGGAACTTCGTTGGCTAAAAGATGTCGTGTCTGATATTTAATTGTCATACGACCACCTGTGGAGAGTTGATGCGTCATGGTGACACGCTTCGCTTCTGTGAGGGCTTCGTTGGCGAGATCGTTCTTCCCCATTTCAAAAAGCCTTGTCGCCAAATTTTCTAATCGGCGTGTTGCCTCGTTAATATCTCCCTTATCAAGGGCATCTTGAGCGCGCTCTTGTAGCCGATACAACGTCAACTTACTCAATGCATCTAAAATGCTGGTTGGCGGGTCTTGTTTAACGGTTGTATCTTTGCTGATTTCAAACAACGGATCTCTGACTATATAAAATTGAGGATTTGTGTTTGCTAAAATTTCGCCATTGACCACTAATCGGGCAAAGTGTCGTTGCCCCTCTGGCATATTTGGTGGGACTTGAAATTGTAATAATACCGAAATTGGGCGATTTTTGGGTAAGCTACCTAAGACAATATTACCACCCTCAATCGATAAGGGTTGTGGGTGTGGTGATAGCTTAAATGCCGACTCTAGTTGAACATCGGGATCTGTGGCGACAGATAACAGCATACGCTCAGCAAATGAGTTGCTCAGGTTGCGGACATGTTCGTTCATGAACTTGACAACACTGCCAACCGAACTAATAAAACTAGATGCCCCACCTGTGCGCGAAGATAATTCATCAAGAAATTTATCATTCCAGTCGTGTCCTAGCCCCATTGCACTGATGCCAACACCATCCAGTGCCGCCTTGTTGGCTAATTCTAAACATTTATCTTGGTCGCCGAAAGTGTGACCATCGGTCAACAAGATGATATGATTGACCAATTTGGGTCCGAGGTATTGTTTGACTTGACTCATGCCCACCGATAACCCCTGATAAATTTCTGTGCCACCAGAAGCACTGATAAGGCTTACTTTCGCCTTGAGAGAGGGTTTATCGGTCACGCGTGTTGCGGGGATGATAATCTCTGCACGGTCGTTAAATACAACCACAGATAAAATATCGTTTTCGCTCATGCCGTCTATAATTTGATGTGCCGCCACTTTTACCCGTTCAATACGCGCCCCCGTCATTGAATTACTCTGGTCTAAAACCAGCGTGAGGTTCAGATGACTGGCACGTTGCTTGATTTCATCGGCACGCGGATCTGGGTGAATATCGGCTAACATATAGATAACTTGTGGCTCGGTGAGTGGATATACAATTTGCTTGCTGGTCACAACCTGAAAGGTGAAGAAATAATCACCATCGGGGTCGACTTTTTTCGTCTTAAGTGTAAGGTCAAAAGCCGCTTTGCGTGACGAATTGGTGAGTAACTCATGTGCGTTACTCACATCTTGAAATTGCGCTTGTGCGGCGACATTGTTGGGATTGACATCGGGATGCAAGCGCCGTGCAATTTTACGATATGCGGCTTTGATATCTTCAAGACTTGCATCTTCTGGTATGCCAAGTAGCTTGTATGGGTTCTTTTCTGTCGACATATGCTTCAATCCCTGCTAAGAAATTTTTAATAGGACGACTGTGATGTTATCCGTGCCACCATTTGAACTTGCCAATGCCACCAATTTCTCACAGGCTTGTTGTGGGTCTTGATTATTCATCGCAATTTCAAAAAGGTCTTTTTCTGAGACCAATCCCCATAGTCCATCGCTACAAATCAGAAGCCGTGAATTATGAGGCAACCGGCGGGTGCTAATATCGACTTCAACACTATCATTCTGACCTAATGCACGATACAACACATTTTTTTGTGGATGGTCATGAACTTCATCTTGGGTGATTTGATCGAGTTCGATTAACCGTTGTACCAGCGAATGGTCGCGTGTGATTTGTTCTAAATTATCTTTTGTGATGAGATAAGCCCGACTATCCCCAACATGGGCGATATAAGCTAAATCACCCAAGACACTAACGGCTGTGACCGTTGTACCCCCTTCTGGCACATGCTTGATGATCTCAGAATTTGCTTTCTGAACGGCGGCAACCATCATCTCGGCAATCGGAGGGACATCATCTATACCTGTTAAAATAGGGAGATACACATTTTGAATCATGTGTTGGGTGATTGTCTTGGCGGTCAAAGCGGATGCCTTTTCGCCATCATGATGCCCGCCCATGCCATCGGCAACGATGAACACACCAAAATCTGGGCGTTCATCGGCGGTGGTACTAGTAAAAAAGAAAGACATTGTGGCATCTTGATTATTTGAACGCACTAAGCCAACATCGGAAGATTGACCAAAGGTGATAAAACTGCTGTTGGTGGTAGATAACATATCAGAAGCCAGTTGTTGAGTCACATAATCATTAATGGGCTTCGGTAGTGGTGCTTTAGACACAGATGGTGGAATGCTCACCGGTTGGGTTGTCGGGTCTATTCCTTCGTCATCTGATATATGCCCATCTGTTGGTGATACAGTTTCACTTGCTTCTGGCGTAACCGATTTTTGTGGTTTGGTTGCCTCTTTATCGGAGGCTTCTTCGCTAGTTTTTCCGAACATTTTCCGAAACAAATCCATGATTCTGTGACTCCCTAATATGAGCGTGATTAGACAAGTGGTAAAGCGTAAAGCGTATGATCCATAGAGGCAACCAATATGATTTTATCGACAATGTGAGGTTGTGCCGTAATTGCATTTTGGGTCTCGAATTTCCAGACTTCTTTGCCTGTTTTGGATTCTAAACAGTAGAATACACCATTTGTCCCGCCAAAATAGACGTAACCATTATGAACAACTGGCGACCCAACAATCGGTTTTTCGCAAGTAAAACGCCATTTCTCTTTGGCATTTTCAGAATTAATGGCATAAAAATTGCAATCAGCAGAACCAAATAACAGGAGCGAGCCGTCTATTGCCACACTGGATATAATCGGTCCGCCAGTACGGAAGCGCCACATACTGTAGCCGTTGCTGATATCAATAGCATATAGATAGCCATCTGATGATCCAACATACCCAACACCCTCCACGACATCAACGGATGGGGATGATGTGATGGCACGACGTAGCCGATAATTCCATTTACGGTTGCCAGATAATTCTAACCCGATGAGTTCGCCCGATTCTGAACCGACAATCACCAAATCATCAGTGATATAAGGTTTTAAGCGTATAGGTGCGCCCATATCATATTCCCATAATTGGCGACCATTGCTGGCGGCTAAAGCGTATATACGACCATCATCACTACCGAAGAACACACTCTCATGTGCAACTGTTGGCGCACTGCGAATCCGTCCAGCCGTTGTATGAGACCAAACAATTTTCCCAGTCGTAGCATTTAAGGCATAGAAATTCATATCTTCTGAACCGAAAAAGATGAGACCTGTATTTTTGTCGGCAAATGGCGAAGACGCGATACCACCACTGGTAGCATATTTCCAGCGAAAACTACCATCCTCTAAACTCACCGCCCACATATTGGTATCATATGAACCCACATATGCCAAGTTATTCATCGCCGTTGGGCTGGCGCGGATTTCATCTTCAGATTTGAACGACCAGCGTGGCTCCATTTTGCCTTTGATGGTATCAAACTCTGCACCTTCAAAGAAACTTGTACCTGGTGAACTCATCGCACGGGTCGCCGAAGGATTTCCTGATGATGGGGTGGCAGAGGCACGATAACGGACAGCTAAAAAGGCTTCTTTCATTTCGGCACAGCTTTGATAGCGGTCGGCAGGATTCATCGCCAGTGCTTTATCGAGTACTGCTTGTAAACTCGGTGGTACTTTTGTATTGTAATTGACCAGTGGACGTTCATTGAAACTGAAAGGTGGTTCTAAGCGTGGATCTTTCCGTGTGATGATATGATGTAAGGTCGCCCCCAAGCTATAAATGTCGCTTAGCGGATTAACATCACCCTTATATTGTTCTGGCGCAGAATAACCTTCTGTGCCAATCATGGTGTTCTTTACGCCGCTGACAAAGATTTTAGCAATGCCAAAGTCAATCAGACGGACTTTACCGTGATTATCTATCATGATATTGGCAGGTTTGACATCACGGAAGATAATCGGTTCTGGCTCGGTTTTGTGTAAGTAATCGAGGACATCACACAAATCGACTGCCCATTCCAAAATTTTATCGATAGGCAGTTCCTTGGTTTTGTTGAGGAGTAATTCTAAATCACTCCCATTAATGAATTCCATCACCAAGTATGCCCGATTATTTTGGTCAAAAAAATCGAAAATTTTAGGAATAGCAGGGTGAGATAATGTAGCGAGAATATTCGCCTCCCGTTGGAATGCCGCTAACGATTGCGCCCGCATAGCGGGGTCGCCAGAAGCATAGTGCATTTCTTTAATAGCGACCAAACGTTTGGCATCTGGAAAATTAAGGTCGCGTGCTTGATACACAGCGCCTTGCCCACCACCACCTAACTGTCCTAGCACCTTATAACGTGCCATGAGGATGGTGTTGGCTTTTAACGTCCCGTCGCTTCCACCAAATTCTTCGATATTCCCAAATTGTGTTGTTTCTGGCATTGGCACTATTTCCATCTAACAATATGATGATAATTGAATGATAACAGGCATAAGCATATTTGCCCTTTAATAGATTATATATCAGACTGAACGAACTGCAACTTATCAGGTGCAATTATGAACCTAAATTCAGAAACTCTAGCGATTTACCTGCACATTCCATTTTGCGCTACAAAATGTACCTATTGTGCGTTCAATACCTATACCAACCTAGAGACACTCATCCCCGCTTTTGTATCGGCACTTACTACTGAGATAAATATTGTCTCCCAAAACAACCCGTATGCAAAAGTGAGTAGTATTTATTTTGGCGGTGGAACACCAACACTCCTCACGGCAGGGCAATTTGAGGGGTTGCTCTTGGCATTAAGGCAGAATTTCGCATGGACAGAGACGATCGAAATTTCGACAGAAGCCAATCCTAACGATTTAAGTTTGCCATATCTGCGTGAGTTGCATCAATTGGGTATACATCGGTTGAGCATTGGTATGCAATCAGCGAATGCCAATGAATTGATATTATTCGACCGTCGACATGATAACCAAACCGTGATTTCGGCTATGAAGCTGGCACGCGAGGCGGGATTTGAGAATATCAACCTCGACCTGATTTATGGATTTCCACATCAGACATTACAAACATGGGAAGCGAGCCTTAAACAGGCTTTATCTCTCAATCCAGAGCATATATCGTTATATGCGCTCACACTTGAAGAAGGTACACCGCTCAAATCGCGTGTCGATTATGGATCGTTGCCCATGCCTGATGATGATTTAACCGCCGATATGTATGATCTTGCCACGACCTATTTAGGTGATGCGGGCTATGTGCAATATGAAATTAGCAACTGGGCAAAAAAAGGATTTGAATGTCGGCATAATTTGCAATATTGGTATAATGCGCCTTATATCGGTTTGGGACCTGGCGCACATGGTTTTGCGGGTGGTGTGCGTTATGCGACCATTCTCGCACCACAACGATACATCAAGGTGATGGCAGAGGCGCAGGGGAGTTTTCCGTTTCCATATACACCCGCAGTGACCGATGCCAGAGCGTTATCTCAAGATGAAGAAATTGCCGATACACTCATGATGTGTTTACGCTTGCTCCAAGAGGGCGTATCTTTAAGTGAATTCAAAAAACGTTTTGCCACCGATTTATTAGACCGACATGGCAAAACGTTTAAGCGATTTGTTGATTATGGGTTGCTCGAAATTACACCTGAGCGGGTGCGTATCACACAGAAGGGCAGGTTGCTGAGCAACATGATATTCCGAGAGATTATCTAACGCTTGATGAGCGGTGTGCTTTGTAGTTCGGTGATGTTGGATGCCCCGCTACATAACATGGCAATGCGAATCTGGGCAGTTAATTCACGGATGAGCTGGTCTACTGCTTCTACTGATTCATTTGCCGCTTTTAGGAATGAGCTGGCGATGCCTCCTAATGTCGCCCCCAGTGCGATGCATTTGGCAATATCGACACCATCGCGCAACCCACCACTGGCGATAATTGGCAATTTTGGCGCACCATTCACCGCATAGCGAATAGCATCGGCGGTTGGGATGCCCCAGTCGGCAAAACTGCGGGCAACACGAGCATGAAAAGCTGTTGGAGCGCGGTGATATTCCACCTCGCTCCATGACGTGCCACCTGCACCCGCAACATCAATCGCCGATACACCCGCATTAGCAAGGTCACGGGCATTTTTTTCAGAAAATCCCCAACCCACTTCTTTGGCGATCACCGGGACATTCACCTGCTTGCATACATCTTCGACTTTTTTGAGCAAACCTGCAAAATTAATATCACCTTCTGGTTGAACGGCTTCTTGTAATACATTGAAGTGCAAAATCAGCGCATCGGCTTGCACCATATCTACAGCGCGTTGGCACTGTTCCCATGTGTAGCCATAATTTAGTTGCACAGCACCCACATTGGCAAACAAGAGAATATCTGGAGCAACCTGACGGACATCATAACTATAAATCAGGTTGGAATCTTCTATAGCGGCACGTTGTGAACCCAAACCCATGGCGATGCGGTGGGTTTGGGCGGCTTGTGCCAAATTCAGGTTGATACGTTGTGCCATATCTGTCCCACCCGTCATTGAAGAGATTAGAATGGGTGCGCTAAGGGTTTTGCCAAAAAGCGAAACCGTACTATCGATTTCGCTTAAATTCAGTTCTGGCAAGGCTTGGTGCATAAAAGCATATTGTTCTAAACCTGTGGTGACATTGGGGAATTGTACATCGCGCTCTAGGTTTATTTTGATATGATCTACTTTACGACTTTCTGTGGTTGGTTGGGTCATCCAATACAATCCTTTACATAAACAATGATGCTAGAAGCATAATCATAGCATCAAATCACCCTAAAAGACACATCTGCCCGTATTGGCATCATCACTTTTTATCAAGTATGGTGTTATTCACAGATAGGACTAGCAGTGAAGGCGATTCTCTGTATAATTTCTACATGATTTAACCAACATAGACTTCTGGATTGAAGAGGGAGCAAAAATGGCAGACTCTGTT
>PGTJ01000479.1 GCA_002794515.1 Phototrophicales bacterium | reverse complement strand
GTTTTGGGGATACCAGTTGGGCAAAAGCAAGGGCGATCTCGCCAATCAATTGCCGATGTGGCTAGAGACGATTTATGAACTCGAAGCATTGGGCGGGCTTGCCGAATTTTCGGCATTGCATCCCCAGCATCCCTTCCCCGCCATCCACGATACAGCACAATTTCGCGGTATAAAATTGGGTCATCCGCATATCCCGTACGATGTGCGCGTGTGCAATGATTTCGCCTTCGACAAATTGGGCGATATGGTCATCATCACAGGCTCGAATATGGCGGGGAAGAGTTCATTTTTACGGACGGTCGGTATCAATTTGGTGCTGGCATATGCGGGGAGCGTGGTGTGTGCCGAACAATTAGATGTCGGCATGTTCCGCCTATTCACCTGTATTCGGGTGAACGACTCGGTGGTGGATGGCATATCATATTTTTATGCCGAGGTCAAACGATTAAAAGCATTGTTGGATGCGCTCCAAGCCGATGCCAATTTGCCCCTATTTTTCTTGATAGATGAAATTTTTAGGGGGACGAATAATCGGGAGCGGCTCATCGGCAGTAAAGCCTATATTCAGGCATTGGCGAATGGGCATGGTGTGGGGTTAATCTCGACGCACGATCTCGAATTGGTGAGCTTGGCAGATGAAATACCGACCATTCGCAATTTGCATTTCCGTGAGTATATCGCCAATGGGGTGATGATATTCGATTACATCCTGCGCGAGGGTCCCTGCCCAACGACCAACGCCTTGATGATTATGCGATTAGCGGGTTTGCCAATATCATCAGCTAAAATTGACTGAACTTGGCATGAATTTCATCTTGTAATTCGATGCCAACTCGTTCAAAAATCGTCAAGAGGTGGTGATATGCCCCTTCACCACCAATAAAATCCCAAAACTGCTCGGCAACATATAATTCCGCATCTAAATCGAACATTCCTCGTAATGTCCAGCGTTCATAAGGCTGTGGTGCATAAGGGTTATATGGTATGGCAATTGCTGTATGAATCTGAAGCGGGTTATGGTCTACTAAATACATAGCAATCCATTCTAATAGCGTACGTTTGAAATCTTTGAACATTCCTGCATTCGGTTTAGCAGTTTTCAAATCAAAAAGATACACCACCCCTTGCATATCTTCTAACAGAAGATCAGCGCGTGTTGTCTTTATTCTTGTCATTTCACCTGTTCGGCAAACTTGTCGAATGGCATCGACCTCATCCGATTTAGAAGGGAAAGAAGAAGCATCACTAAGGCGATTCATAATATTCTGGATGACGAATTGTGCATCAAGCGAAATCTTTTTACCGATAACAACTTGTTTTTGTGCAGTTTTAAATCGTTTTTCTGCCAAAAGCAGAGCCACTGGCTCAAAAATAGCCGTACCAAAATTTGTATTCAATGATTGCACAAACGAATACAAAGCCATTCTATCCTTACCCAATAGCAATGTATGAAATGGCATATTAGTCGTTTCTGGATTATAATTTGCCAACTTTTTGCGAATAGCATCTCGTAATAACTGGGCAACAGCTTCATCCCAAGAAAAATTCATGGTTATTCTGCTTTCATCCAAAAAATAGTCTCTTGATAAGGATTATTACCTGT
>PGTJ01000493.1 GCA_002794515.1 Phototrophicales bacterium | reverse complement strand
CTTGATGTGTCTGATAATAATCGAGCGTCAAGCCGAAATAATCGGCAAAAAGTTTCCAGCCTGCATTATCAAAAAAGCCGAGATAATGACGGATGTTCATATGCCCCATGGCATCCAGATGCGCTTCGAGGACGGTTTCAGTGTGTAGATAGGGCAATGCTTTAATTTTTTCGATAGGGATTTGCGGAATTCCAGACATGTCATCAGCTCACTTTGCATCATAGTGATTAGCAATTTGTAAAATCGTATGAAGCAATACATTTGCCCCGCACACCACATCATCCCAATCGGTGAACTCTTTGGGGCTGTGGCTGATGCCGTCTTTGGATGGGATGAAAATCATACCTGTTGGTGTGATGTCGAACATCATTTGGGCATCGTGTCCAGCATAACTTACAATGTCCAAATAGGTGATATGCAAATGTTGACAGGCGGTGCGGATGTGGTTGGCAATTTCGGGAGACATATGGGCGGCGGGCATGTGGATTTCGCGTTTTTGGCTCACGGTGAGGCGGTTGGCAATAGCGGTGTCTTGTGCCAGCTTGAGGATTCGGCTCTCCATATCGGCTAAGGTGCGTTTATGATAATGGCGGCATTCCACCGTCAATTGCGCCTCTGATGGGATGATGTTGAATGCCCCAGGCGATACAAGGATGTTGCCACAATTGAATACGCCATCGGGATAATTTTCTTCGACCAGTCGATGCGCTTGGGTGATGAATTCCGCCGCCCCGCGCAACGCATCTCGCCGATTTTCACGGCGGGTTGTGCCACTATGCCCCGCTTCGCCATAAAAGGTCATCTGATACGTCGTCCTGCCGACAATATCCGTGACAATGCCGATGGGAATTTGTGCATCATCCAAGCGATGCCCTTGCTCGATATGAATTTCTAAATATCCTGCCAGATGATGCGGGTTACGCTTGGCATTTTTCACTTTGGCAGGGCTAATCCCCGCCCGCATCAGCGCGGCACGAAATGGGGCATAATCGGTGGGGGTGTCGCTCATGTAATTATCGGTTAATTTATTGGCTAATGCTCGACTGCCGAATAACGACTGCCAACAGCCTTCACCATCGGTAAAATTGATAATTTCCAGATGAAACGGCAATTTTATCCCCGCCACCTGAATCACCCGCGCACACTCTAGGGCGCAGATGATGCCCACCGAATTATCGTATCGTCCACCATCTGGCACGCCATCTAAATGTGAGCCGATGAGCAAGGTCTTGGCTTTGGGATTGCCACACGATAACACCCCGCTCAGGTTGCCTGCATCATCATCATATACATGCAACCCATTGGCTTCGAGTTTGTTGGCAAACCATAACCGCGCCCGTAAATCTTCATTCGAGAGTGCCAAGCGGGCGACCCCACCTGCACGAGTCTCGCCGATGAGCGATAATTCTATAAAATCGCGCCATAATCGATCAGAATTGACGCGCAAATCATCCTGTGTATTCAATTTGTTGCTCAACTTGCTACCATCAATATTGAGATGATTATTATAAAATATTCAAG
>PGTJ01000072.1 GCA_002794515.1 Phototrophicales bacterium | reverse complement strand
CATCTTCTCGCGGGTGAGCGCATCCAACGCGCCGAATGGCTCATCTAATAATAACACCTGTGGGCGTTGTATCAACACCCGCCCCAATGCCACCCGTTGCGCCATCCCGCCCGATAATGCCGATGGATATGCATTATCAAAACCATCCAACCCAAGCAAGGGCAATAATTCGCGCCCCATTGCCAAACGGTCAGATTTTTTCATACCACTCAGTTCAAGAGGCAAGGCGATATTCTCTAAAACGGTGCGCCAAGGGAGCAAATTCGCCGATTGAAACATCACCCCCACTTGCGATGATGGGCGAGTGATAGGTTTATCATCTAATAAGGCTATGCCTTCGGTCGGTGGGGTTAAGCCCGCCAAAACACGGATGAGGGTGCTTTTGCCACAGCCACTTGTGCCGACAATAGCCACAAATTCACCGCGTTTAATCGTCATATTGACGGGACCAAGCGCCGTCAATACACCACCATCAGGCGCAGGATACGCCACGACCAATTGTTGTGTTTGGATATGTGCCAAGCTAAATTTCCTCATGAATTATCGAATTAAACTGGATTATTGAGATGTGTATCAACCGATTATCAAGTGAATAGCGCCGATTGGTCGGGTGGAACAAAAGGCTTTATGCACTCTGGCGAATCATTTCGTACATTGTTGACCAGTGATGAGACAGGATGATAGCGCATATCTTCTTGTGGATACGGATTTAACAATGGCATCAATGCTGATGGTGGCAATTCATCAGGAGATAACCACAATTCATAATCGTGTGGATCTAAAATGACCGCCATACGATGGTGCAATGGGCGGATGAGGTCATTGGGTTCGGTGGTGATAATCGTACATGTCTCGACCATATCACCATCAGGACTATGCCACGTCTCCCATAATCCAGCAAAGGCGAAAATCTGGTTATCGGCGAGGTGGATGTAATATGGTTGCTTGGTTTTGCCCTCACCTTTGCCCCATTCATAAAAACCAGTGGCGGGGATTAAACAACGCCTGCGCTTGAATGCCGTGCGAAAAGAGGGTTTTTCGTGCAAGGTCTCGGCACGGGCATTAATCAGCGAACTGGCGATGCTGGGGTCTTTGCTCCAAGAAGGGATAAGACCCCATTTTTGTAAGGTGAGTGTTTTGGGGGCAGTATTGGTGATGACGATGACAGGTTGTGTTGGCGCGATGTTATAGCGGGCGATGACAAACCCTTCAGGGATAATATCCAATTGAAAATGTGTCTGAAGCGACTGAGCATCGGTCGCCAATACAAATCGTCCACACATGACTTATCGCTTCTTTCCTTGTTTGCCACCTTTACCCGCTTCGGTGATTTGACGGATAAAATTCAAACCAGAGAGCGATAATCCAATCAGTTGCATGGTGGGGATTTTGGTCGGTTTTCCACCATTGCGTTCTGCTTCTTCTTCGGCGGCACGATTAAACAAATAAGCGGCAAGTAATCCAAATAAACCGCCAACGATACCCCCCATGAGATACGTCTGATTTTTCCAATTGTCATTATTGTCGTTGTCCATCATCTTTTTTATCCTCTATTCGGTCGAATATACGAAATAATGGGCGCAAAAATTCTGCCCGCGCATGAAGTTGGATAGACCGTTTGGCGAGCGATTGCGTCACTTTTTCTGTCGTCATTTGAACTTTATGAGATGTATGTTGTAATTGACGCAAGCGATAAGCTGTGCCAGAATCGAGCCGTATTAATCCATATACACCTGCCACCAATGCCAGATAGAGGGGTAATCCACAAAGCATCAATGGGCAAAGCAAAAGTACAACCATGAAAATATCGCCCAAAATCGAGACTTGGTCGGGCAATAATGCAATCGGCGAGGCTTCGATGACCAGCATCATGCCCACACCAAATATGAAAATAGTCACTGCCACAATCCAAAACATGGCACGCCGAAAACTGGCTTTTGCCGATACAACTCTTTTTGTGCGCGGTATGGTTGTGGTCATGTGTCATTCACCAATTTTGCGGTTGGATTTATCCATCACTTTGTGCTTAAATTTTACCCTAGAACGTTTAATCACAAAAGGCTAGAAGACAATATGTCGCATATATCGCCCATACAGCAACGCTTGCATATCACATTTGGTAAATATGGCTCGCTGATGTATATCGGCAGTTTAGATATGACGAAAGTATGGGAACGGGTGTTGCGCCGTGCCGATTTGCCAATCTTTTATTCACAAGGTTTTAGCAACCGCCCACGCATTCAAGTGGCGGCACAATTGCCGTTGGGTGTCACCAGCGAATGTGAATTGCTGGATGTTTCTCTGCGAGAACCATTAGCCGATTTAGCAGATGTGCCAGAGCGCATTATGGCTGTCAGCCCCGAAGGATTGCGTGTACATGGGGTAATCGCTGTGCCAATCGATATGCCCGCCCCTCAAACACTCATTCGGAGTGCCGAATATCGGATTGTGCTAGATGACATCAGCCATGATGATTTAACATCACGCATCGCGGGGCTTTTGTCACGGGAACGGATTATAATCGAAAGTGAACGTAACGGACGACGCACCGTCACCGATTTACGCCCGATGATTCGCGCCTTATATATCGGCGAAGACAACACCCTATATGCCCATCTGGATACAGGGGAGCGGGGCAATCTGCGTCCACATGATGTTCTAGAACATCTCGGATTAAGTGAGCAGGTGGTCAGTGTGCATCGCTATAAATTGCACCTCGAAAATTATGAAAAACTCATCAAATTTTGAATTGGGCATGAGAGGTTATGGCAGAAACTGTTTGTTTTGGCATATAATAAACAATATAAGATAGTGATCGTTTGGGAGCTGATATTTTGGCTGATGAAGAACGCCGTCCCGAAGATAATCCTGACGCGGACGATAAAGATAGCTTCTCAAAATTTATAGATGAAAACCTCGATTTGAATGGAATGCCTGATGCGCCCAGTAACGCAAAAACGGCGAAAGATGATGAAAATATCAATCCCCCCACCAATCCGTTCACATCGCGGTTTAACAGACCACCATCTGGCTTATCGCGCTTTGGCTTGTCTAAATCAGATGATGATACTGATGATGACGATGAAGACCCATTCACAGGATCTACGGGCTTTTTAGGCAAAAACCCACCCTTTACAGGTGATAGACCATTGAGTGGTGGTCGCTTTGGGGGCAATAGTGATGGCAGTCATCGGTTTGGTGGCGAAGATAGTGGCAATCGGTTTGTGGGTAGAGGTGGCTTTGGAAGTAGTGGCGATTCCAATCCGTCTGGTAGTCGATTTGGAGGCAATAAGACCCCGCCTCCCCCACCCAGCCCATTCTCTCCATTAGGTCGCCTGAGCAGTAATCGGCAACCATCATCGATGCCATTTGGTCGGACACTCCCCAAAACGCCCACGCAGAAACGTGCGGAAGCATTGCTAAAAATCAATCAAGTTATCAAAGAATTGCTACCGAGCCTGATATTTTTGTTGATCCTCATCTACTTCATCACATTATTTAACAAATATCAACCCGATGCGCTCAAAAATGAAATTCAACAATTACAACAGACTATCACCCAGCAAGAGGCGCAAATCCGCCAATTACAGGCGCAAATCGAAGCTATGTCCCGTGAGCGATAAATGCAGAGATTTGTCATGAGATGCTCAAAGCCACCTCACGACATGATAAAAAGCGCCCAAAAGGCGCTCAACAAAATATAGATTAACGAGAGGTGTTGAGCCTCTCGTTGTATTTTTAGCCCAATTTTATCCCCATCGCCCACAATACCCAAAATGCCAAGACCAAATTTAGAGCGATCAAAAAGCCCGATTGCAACCGACCTGTGATATCGAGGGGTGGTTTGCCACTGGCATCGGTGCGGATGAATAGAAAGGTCATGACTAAACCAATCACAATAGATATACCGACCACAGGCAAAAACCAATCGGGCAATCCAATTTGAATCACACCAAAAACACCACATACCACCGCAACGGCAATCGCACCATACATCAAGATGAAGGCATTTTGCTTGCCTACACGAATGGTCACATTTTTGATGCCCGCTTTTTTATCGGCATCGAAATCGCGGGCTTGGTTATATAATTGCCCATAAGTCGAAGCCAGAATTGTCGCCACCGACACCAAAACAATCGCGGGATGCACCTCATTGGTATAGATAAAATAACCCGCCAATGGCAATAATCCACCCAACATCAGCGTATGCGAGACAATATCTAACCCAATCGTAGATGATTTGAGGCGCACAGGTTTCCATGAATATAAAAATGATAAAATCAGGTTGAGGATGCCAATTGCCAAGACAATCCCACCACCCAAAAAGAACAATCCCAAAGCAACAATAACCACCACACCACAGGCAATCCATGCTGTTTTGAGGTCGAGTGTGCCGTTGGTAATCGGATTCCGTTTGGCGCTAATCGGATGAGCGGCATCATCTTCGGCATCTTCCATATCATTGATCATGAAGGCAAATGTCACCGTGAGAAAATTGGCGAGCGCCACCACAAAAATACGCCAATCGAGTGGTGTGTTATGTACGCCATATGCCACCAATCCACCTAAAAAGGTGAGTGATACCAGATATAATTGTTCTTTCCAACGTGATAAGCTAATCAATCCCTTGATGATATTGGGATTATTTGACGAAGTATTCACAGCGTTCACAAAGCAACCTTTCTATTACATGACAACATGAGAACCAGATGAATGGCATAAGCATATCACAATCTATCACAGATAGTTAGGGATTTTGCTATAATCAAGATAATGACTGGCGATAGAACGGATTATTACGAAGATGAGACTATTGACGTTATTTTTTGCAGTTTCGTTGCTGATGGGGTTTGCAACATGGGCTTTTTCGGCAGATACATCACCCCATAACGACCAAACACCAACTGGCATCCTCGATGACCCCTGTGAGACAGATACCCCATCGCTACCCCGTCATACGGTGGTAGCCGACATCAATTATACAGATAAAACGGTGAGTGTTGAGCAACGTATTCTGTATCAGAACACCACCAACAGCATATTATCCGATATTGTTTTGAATATCGAATCGAACCGTTGGGCAAACACCTTCTTCTTAAAAGAATTGCGTATCGATGATGATGTTGTTGCCAGTTATACCCTAACCGAAAAGCGCCTGACAATTCCGCTCTTCACACCGCTCAATAAAAATTGTCGCATCTCGTTACTGCTCAAATTCGATTTGCATGTGCCACAAATCGGTGGTGGTCTCATCACCGATTCAAAAGGCTATTTGGGCTATACCGAGCGCCAGATGAATTTAGCTCACTGGCTGGCAACGGTCGCGGTTTATCATATGGGACAGTGGATAACCCAGCCCGCGTTTTACATCGGCGAACAAGAGGTGGTTGCCCCTGCCGATTGGCTGGTGACGCTCAACCTGATTAATCCACCGCCAACATTGACCATCGCCGCGGCGGGTGTCGAGACCAACACCACCCCCACCAGCAAACGCTATGAGCATCTCAATTCACGCGAATTCAGCCTGAGCCTGAGCCATCAGTTTAATGTGGCTTACGAATTTTTGCCCAGTGGCAAACAAATTGAGTTATATACCTTCACCGATTTGGTCTCGCAGGGCAATCGACCCGTTTTGCCCGAAGAAATCGTCATTCATGCCCTACGGTCTGCGACACAAAGTTTTAATATGTTCAATGATTTGTTCGGCACATATCCGTATGAGCGATTGCTGGTGGTACAGGGCGATTTTCCCGATGGGATGGAACTGAGCGGCATGGTGTTCGTTGGTGATAGATGGTTCACCCGTTATACTGGCGACCCGCGTGGCTATCTGATGCTCATCACAGTACACGAGGTGGCACATCAATGGTGGTATGCCCAAGTGGGCAATAATGCCGCGCTTAATCCATGGTTAGATGAAGCGCTCGCCACATATAGCGAATATATTTTCATCGAAGAATACTATCCCGATTTGCGCGAATGGTGGTGGGAATTTCGGGTCAATCAATACGCGCCAGAAGGCTTTGTCGATTCAACTGTATACGACTTTCCGAATGTGCGTGCGTATATTAATGCAGTCTATTTACGCGGTGTGCGAATGCTCCACGAAATCCGTGTGAAAATTGGCAAAGAGGCATTCTTCACATTACTTGCCAATTATGCCAAAGCCGAAAAAGGCGAAATCGCCTATCCACAAGATTTTTGGGCATTGATGTCACCTGACCAATTGGAACAAACACGCGATATACGCAAGAATTACTTGCGTATACCATAACCAGCAAAGGAATAAGATAATGGGTGCTTTTTTAAGCAGTATCGTTGCTGTACTATGCTTTGCCATATATATCCCGCTATTCGTCATCGCGCTAACAACACTAACCAAAGGAGAAGTCAAAATTCGTCGCCCTGTACAAGGGGGTGTAGAAATCAAACGTATCACCGGGTATCGGGCGACAATTTATGCCATTGGGCAATTTTTAACATGGTTTCCGGTCGCCTACGCCGCATTTTTATCGACCAGAACAGCCAATATCGGATTTTTGCTCATCGGGCTGGTTTTTAGCATCGCTATCGGTTATATCAACACCCAAATTGCCTATAACATGAAAGGCGATGTGACCCATCTCTCGTTTGCACAAATGGGCTTCAAATTCAATTTGCAAAATTTCGCCAAGAATCGTTTGAATATGGATATAGATGATGACGAAAAGCCCAAACGAACAAGCGATGGCTTGCATCATGCCGACATCGAAGATGCTGTATTTTACGATGTTGCTGATGAAAAGCCCAAAAATGATGATAAACAGAATGACTAATGATGAAAGCCTATAGAGGATTTTTCATATTGGTCTATTCACCTTAAACACGAGACATGCTATAATAATGACAATTGAATATTTCGATAGACCTTCGGGGCGGGGTGGAATTCCCCACCGGCGGTAAAGCATCACGCAACTGGCGTGTGTGTCCAAGCCCGCGACCCGTTTTGCCTTCAGGTGAGGGCAAGTCATGATGTGCCAATACACATCATGCCGGTGGATTTGGTGAAAGACCAAAGCCGACGGTCATAGTCCGGATGAGAGAAGGTGATATATCAATCATCAATCTGGGTGGTTGATGTATTTGGCTATCCAAAACCCAACTGACTTTGATGAACACCATCACATGCTATTGGGTGTATTTGGCTATCCATATCCAGCCCCGTCTGTCTGTGCATCATGAGCAGAATGGGGCTTTTTTGATGGAAAAAATAAGCGCAACGCCAATCCTATCATCCCAACGCCAAACAACAATATGGCGAATTGGGCGCATCCCAAAAGTATTCAATCCCACCCGTTGGATGTGGTTGATGAGCTTATTACTGGTTTTGGGCTTATGGCAACTCATCACAGCATTGTCACTGATCCAACCATTTTTATTACCACCACCGATTGCTGTCATCCAAGAATTTGGACGTGTCATCAATAATGGCACATTATGGAAGCACACATCGGTCACATTAGGGCAAGTGATACCCGGTTTACTCATCGGCGTTATGATGGGCATGATGCTAGGATATGGCATCGCCAAAATTCGGATATTAGAAGCCTTGCTCGCGCCGATTATCGTGGCATTTCAATCTGTGCCAGTGGTGGCATATGCCCCCTTACTAGTAGTCTGGTTTGGCAGTGGCGGGCAGAGCAAAATCATCACCTGTGCGCTGATTGTATTCTTCCCCATATTGATGAACACCGTCACAGGCATTCGGAGCGTCCCACGAGAATGGCGCGAAGTGATGCGTGTGTATCGTGCTAATCATTGGCAAACCTTCCGCAAATTAGAAATACCCGCCGCACTACCTATTTTGCTCACAGGCTTAAAAACCAGCGCCACACTCGCCGTCATCGGCTCAGTGGTTGGTGAGTTTATCGTGGCAAATGCGGGCTTGGGCATGTATATCAACCTCGCTCGCACACAATATAACACCCCACTCGTATTTGTATGCGCGATCACAATGGCGCTGATGGCGGGCGGGTTATATGGCTTGGTTTCGATATTAGAACGCAAACTTTTGGCATGGCGTTCTAAGTAACATATAAGGAGTTCTATGATAATGAAACGTATCGTGTTGTTTTTCGTCATCATTTTATCGGTCTTGATGGTGGGTGGCAGTTCTGCCCAAACACGCATTCGCTTCTTTTTGACCTTCATCCCCAATATTCAGTTCTCGCCTGTATACATGATGGACACATTAGGCAAATTGAACAATTGGGGTTATGATTTACAAATCGAACACGGTGATGAACCCGTTGGGGTAGATTTAATCGCCACTGGGGACTTTGATTTTGGTATGATTAGTGGTGAACAAGTCCTCATGGCACGGTTTGGTCAACGCCCTGTGGTGATGGTATATAACTGGTTTCAACAATATCCTGTCGGCATCGTCATCCCCAATACGACCCCTGCGACCAGTGTTGAAGAATTACGTGGGTTACGTGTGGGTGTACCCGGTCGCTTTGGCGCGAGTTACAGCGCCCTGACCGCCTTGTTGACTGTTCATAACATGAGCGAAGATGACATCCAACTCCAAGAAATCGGCTTTAACGCCCCTGATGTGATTTGTACAGGTGGTGTAGATGCCAGCGTGGTGTATATCAACAACGAACCACTTCAAGTCCAACTCCGCGCCGACAAAGGTCAATGTGGTGATATTACGAGTGTGTCGGTGATTCGTGTTGCCGATTATGCCAATATGATTTCAAATGGGGTTGTCACCAGCGAGACGATGCTCGCCGATAATCCCGAATTGGTGCGAGTGGTTGTCTCGCAATATGATAGCGCCCTAAAGAAGATCATCCAAAACCCCGCCTATGCCTATTTGGTCAGTTTGGATTATGTCGACAGCCTGCCAATCACGGACGAACTCCGCGCCTTTTTGCAATCTGCCGCCGAAGCCCAAGATGAATTTATCCTGAGCGAACCCACCCCCGAACGCATCGCACAAAGCCGTGACGATTTATGGGTGGCACTCAGCGAACAATTTGAACCCGAACTGCTCATCCAATTCCATGTGTTGCTCGAAACAATTAAATTGTGGGAAGCGGAACAATTAGGCTATAGTGATGAAGCTGTATGGGCACAAACAGCACAGGTGCTGGTGGATTTAGGGTTGCTCCCCACCCTGCCCGATTTTACGAGTGCTTATACCAACGAATTTCTGCCATGAGACAGCACTGAGAGGGGACTACCCCCTCTCTCATCAAGATGCACCGATTGCGACTAACACCCACCAACCACCAAACAAGAACACCCAAATGTTCAACACAAAGATGCTGATCACCGTGCCGAGCATAAATACGAGCGATATTGATTTATTTGGTTGGTTTACGCTTCTCTAAGATCTCTTGGAAGGGGTCTTTGCCTTTTTCGATGAGGACTTTACGAGTGCGCCCGCCATCGATTGATTCGCCAATCACACCCAGTTCTTCGAGCAAATCGACCAGTCGTGCCGCTCGTGGATAGCCCAAATTCAATTTACGCTGAATCATCGAGGCAGATGCCTCTTGTTCATTGACAACCAATTCAATCGCTTCTTCGAGCATGGGATCGGTCTCTGCCAGCAATTCACGCCGTGTGAGCGCCCGTTCCCACGGGGCAGATGTGCTGATGACAGGCGCATCGGGTTTGGCTTCTTTGGCTTGTTGTTCCACCCAATCTTTCCAATATTGCACCACCGCCCGCACCTCGCTATCGCTGACAAAACAACCTTGTAGCCGTTTTGGTGCGCCTGCATCCGCCGCTTGATAGAGCATATCGCCACGCCCCAATAAGGTCTCGCCGCCGACCGAATCGAGGATGACCCGCGAATCCACGCTGGATGCGACAGCAAAGGCAATGCGCGAGGGGAAGTTGGCTTTAATCAACCCCGTGATGACATCTACCGATGGGCGTTGTGTGGCGATGACGAGGTGCATCCCCACCGCACGCGCCATCTGTGCCAAACGAGTGACCGTCTTTTCGGTTTCATCGGGCTTGCTCATCATTAAATCACCAATTTCATCGACCAAAAT
>PGTJ01000739.1 GCA_002794515.1 Phototrophicales bacterium | reverse complement strand
CAGTGCCTAGCCCACTAGAGGCGTTTTTAACCGCATATGCCTTATATGTGGCATATTCTGGTCTTGGTGATTCGCAATTGGCTTCTCAATGGGAATACACCGCCCGCCACATCCGAGATGACGAAAATGCCTATGGTCATCGTGATATCTTAGAGCATCTCCATGTCCGTTTTTAATCAATTGAATTGTGAAGAAGAGAGTGGGGTCTCTTCACTTTTTTAGCCCTGCACACGACTCGCTCATGAGTAAATTTGTTTGACCCATATTTTTAATTCGTCCCCCGTTAAAAATCCATCTGCACCACCGACACCTCCGATTTTATATGACGCAAATACCATCGCACTCCGCATACTGTGATACACATCGTGTGTTTGGGCATATTCGTGGATGAATGCCGAAAACAACGCGTCGCCCGCGCCGATGGTGTTCACCACTGGGCGTGTATATACGGTG
>PGTJ01000105.1 GCA_002794515.1 Phototrophicales bacterium | reverse complement strand
TGCCTGTTCGGGTGACACCGTTTCAACCGAAGAAGAAATCGTGTCACACCGTCAAACAAGTGGCGTGTACATAATTGTACATAAAACTTGATACTATATCAAAATTGGTTTACGCCGATTGGCAATACAATCAGCGTGATTCTTCAAGAAATTATCTTGCAAAGTCGCACCGAGTTTAACATGTCTTTGGAATGATGATAGGATGATCTTGTGCAGAATTGATAAGGGTTTAATAAATCTACGCTAAAATTTAACATAGGCTTATCTTTGTTAAATGATAATGATAAGAGGTTTGCGTTAATGAACAGAGGAACAATGGTAAAAATATTAGTTGTAGAAGACGACCAAACATTAAGGCATAATCTCGTAGAAAAGTTGCGCTCTGAAGGGTTTAATGTCATCGTAGCCGAAGACGGCGAAATCGGCTTGCAAAAAATTCGGAGCGATTTGCCCGATCTCATCGTACTCGACATCATGTTACCAAAACTCGATGGCTTGAGCATTTGCCGTATGGTACGTCATGACCCCGCCACAGCGCGTATTCCGATTATCGCCATCACCGCCCGTAGCAACGAGGTGGATAAAATTGTCGGTTTAGAAAGTGGTGCCGATGATTACATCGTCAAGCCATTTGGATTGGGTGAATTTTTGGCGCGGGTGCGTGCTGTATTACGCCGTTTGGTAGACCGCCCAGTTGTGCATCAAGATGAGATCATCTCTAATGATATTCGGCTCAATCTGACGGGTCGGCGTGTGTTCAAAAATGAAGAAGAAATTCGCCTGAGCAACAAAGAATTCGACCTGCTGGCGGAACTCATGCGAAATAAAAGCGCCGTTTTATCGCGTGATTTAATCCTCACCAAAGTTTGGGGATACGATTATTTTGTAGATAAGCGCACAGTGGATGTGCATATTCGCTGGCTGAGAGAAAAAATTGAGGACGATGCCTCTAACCCCAAACGGATTGTCACCGTGCGTGGGGTTGGGTATCGTTTTGAGGGATAATCGACAGTTATGGAATGGTTCATCATCATGATTTTGCTCATCACCCTCGCGGGGTTGGGTATTGTTACCTATGCGTTGTTCCAACAACAAAAATTGACCCATATACAGGTCAAAAATCTACAAACACAACTGGTCACAGCCACACAACCGACCATAACACCCAAACCAATAGAACCACCCAAACCCGTCATCACACCTGCTCCACCACCCATGCCAACACCAAGTTCAGCGAATGATGTGCCTATTTATAAAATTTTGGCAGATGGTGCCTATGATGTCTTGTTGGTGATAGACACCGGCTTCAATATCCTCGCCACCAATCAAAGTGCCGAGAAGTTATTCAACAAATCACCACTGATGGGGTCATCGCTCAAGGATATCACTGACCTGCCCGAATTAGAGCTGATGGTGAGCGATGCGCTTGTCAATGAAGAGGAATCATTTGAAGAGCAGATGCTATATAAAGAGCGTCATTATCGCGTGCGGACACAAGTATATCGGCACGATGACCGTCCGTATGTGCGCCTCGCCATGAGCGACATCACCCAATTGGTCAAACTGAACCGCGCACGGCGCGATATGGTGGCGAATATCTCGCATGAACTCCGCACACCGATTGCCAACATCCGCTTGATTATCGATAATCTGTTTCATGACCAAGATAAACCAAAGCGAAAAGATAGCATCTCATCTTTGCGGAATATCGCCCGTGAAACAGAAAATTTGATGTGGCTGGTACAAGAAATGTCCGATTTATCGATGATCGAATCGGGACAGTCGATCGTACGGATGATCGAAAATAATCTACGACAAATGGTACTGGATGCGATAGAACGGCTTGAGCAACGGATTGAAGTACATAATATCATCGTACAAAATAATGTACCCGCCCATTTCATGGTGTTATGTGATCGTGACCTGATCCAACGGGTGTTGGTCAATCTGATTCACAATGCGATTAAGTGGTCGCCACAAGGCGAAACCATCACCATCAACGCCCAAAATGGTGGTGATGAAGTGACTATCAGCGTATTAGATAACGGACCAGGGGTATCCCCCGACCAAGTAGACCGTATTTTTGAGCGGTTTTATCAGGTCGATGCGTCTCGCTCTGGTGGCGAAGGCACGGGGCTAGGATTGGCGATTTGTCGGCATATTGTCGAGGCGCATGGTGGCAAAATTTGGGCAGAAGCCAACACGGTTAACAAAGGTGGGCGGTTTTTCTTCACCCTGTTGAGCGCATTGGGGGAATAAATCCCCCTATATCACATCCCATGCGCGAACATCGCCGAGCGTCTTCGCCGATTTCACGGCATCCCGAATGGCACTTGCCATTGCTTCGGTGGCAAATGCGCCCACCACACTCACATTCGCTTCTATTTCACCAGTAGCCAGTGCGAAAATCGTATCACCATCGAACAGGGTATGGGCAGGACGTATCGCCTGTGCCAGACCATCCTGCGCCATTTGGGCAACTTTGTTGACCGCCTCTTTGGTCAGTTTGGCATTGGTGACGACCACGCCTATCACCGTATTACTGCTATCGGGTGGTGTCATACGTGCCATACCACGCATGGCGTTGAGCATCCCCATAAACGACCCATCTGGATTGCGAATGCCAGCGATGATATGTCCCTGTTCATCGACCACATCACCAACAGCATTCACCGCTACCAACGCACCGACCATCAATTCATCATCAATGCGGATGAGTGATGAACCCAAACCGCCTTTTGTAGCGGATGGATTGCCGAATAAGCCCCCTACCCGACAGCCCATACCCGCGCCGATGTTACCACTGGTTACGGGTTCAGATGATGCCGATAAACAGGCTTGATAGCCCATATCAGCATTCGGGCGGATGGTGGGGTCGCCCATATACAAATCCATGAGGATAGCGGTGGGGACAATCGGCACAACAAACGGTGGTACAGGATACCCGATTCCCTGCTCTTCGCAATAACGCATCACACCATCGGCAACCGCCAAGCCATAAGCACTGCCACCAGAAAGTGCCAGTGCATGAACATGCTGGACAAGGTGCATGGGTCGCAATAAATCGGTCTCGCGGGTGCCGGGCGCACCGCCACGTTGGTCTACCCCGCCGACTGTATTGGGTGGACACAAAATGACCGTGCATCCTGTCATCCCTGCTTCGGATGTGCTATGCCCAACACGAATGCCTTTGATGGCAGTGATAGAATTGTTCATCGGATTATCCTCACTTGAATACAACGGTCTTATTCTGATAGACCAAAACACGATTCCCCAAATGCGCCCATATCGCCCGTGATAGCACCGTCTTTTCGAGGTCTTTGCCTTTGCGAATCATCTCGCTCACCGAATCACGATGGTCTACCCGCGTGACATCTTGTTCAATGATGGGACCAGCATCCAATTCGGCAGTGACGTAATGGCTGGTCGCGCCGATAATCTTCACCCCGCGCTCATAGGCTTGATGATAGGGCTTAGCACCAGGGAAGGCGGGCAAAAATGAGTGATGAATATTAATGATGCGGTTTGGATATTGGGCGATAAAATTAGGGGTGATGATTTGCATGTATCGCGCCAAGACGACCAAATCTATCTGATGTACCTTGAGTAAATCGAGCTGAGCGCGTTCTTGTTCTGATTTATTCTCTTTGGTGATGGTGAATTGATGAAACGGAATATCGAACTTTTTGGCGATATGCTCTAGCGTAGGATGGTTGCTGATGATGAGCGGAATATCCACACACCATTCGCCCGATTGCCAACGGGAGAGCATGTCATATAGACAATGGTCTTCTTTAGAGACAAATATCGCCATCCGTTGGCGTTCATCAGAAAAATGCACCCGCCAATCCATTTGATATTGTTCGGCGAGTGGGGCGAATGCAGGCGCAATTTTATCTTTGGCGATTTCAAACCCCGTCAAATCCCATTGAACACGCATAAAAAAGGTGTTGTGTTCGCTATCGACATGCTGGTCAAGGTGCAAAATATTGCCGTTGCGCCGAAAGATAAAATCGGTAATCGCCGCGACCAAGCCGCGGCGGTCGGGCGATGAAATCAGAAGGGTTGCCGACTCCATATAATCAATCAACTCTCATGGTGCGTAGGTAATCATAAGGGTAAAATCACCTGCATCGCGGTCATTATATCCTTTGACCTCGATACGATAGGTGGTATTGGCTTGTAAATATACACGATCAATGGTGGAATTAAATTCACCAACGGCAATATCATCATTGGTGGCGCGGTCGGGGCTGTTGATGGATAGCACTGTATCGAGCAAGCCATCGGGATTATAAACTTGTATGGTGTAATAAGCATCTTGTGGCGGGCGGAAATTGTAATATAGTCGTGTGCCAACTTGTAATGTGCCTTCTATCTTCTCATTCATCAAAATGTCGCCCATTTGCCTTTCGTTAAGGCGCGATGCCGATGAAAGCCAATCAATCGCCGTGTTCAAAATGACATCCTCATCGGTGAACAATGTTTCTTCGTTCACAGGGACGCGAATCGTGGGTCGGACACCTCTGCCTTCGATATTGATTTGCCCATTCGGACCTAAGCCGCGTGTCACGGTAAAGCGAATCCGTTGATTTTCGGGCATGATAAAATCATTCACACCGCCACCAAGCCCCATGGTTGGATATTGCCCAACAATCACCGCCCGATTTTTCATGCTCATCGCCCACGAAAATGTCTCACAGGCGCTGGCACAACCTGGTCCGATGAGGACGGCAACAGGTCCCGAATAGCGTAATTCTTGTGGTGGCAATAACAAGCGCGTTTCGCCTTGTGGATTGGAATAAAATTCGCCCAGATCTTCATTATAATAGGCACTCCTGCCCAATGGATATGTTTCGGTGAAGAAATAAGATGCCATAGCATTGGCTAACCATCCCCATCCACCACCGTTATCGCGCATATCGACAATCACCCCAGGCACAGCTTCCTCGTTCAGATAGCGCATCATGCGTTCCCATAACTGGATGCTGAGGTGGTTATCATCCAAGAAGCCATAAATCTTGACATACACATAACCACTTTCCAGTTGACGATACTCCACAGGCAAATTTAATCCACCTGATGGTTGCTCTATGCCAATAGTATCATAATACGAAAAGGTCAAGCTCTCTTGTTCAAAGGTGGTCGTGAGGGTGACGGTGGTCGGTTGTGTCATATTCGGATTACGATACTCCAATGATACCCGTTGCCCGATTGGGAAGCGCACGACATAACGCAATTGCTCTAAACGGCGGTTATGTATTGTGCTAAACGGACCCGTCCATGGGACGACATTTGATATCGCTTGACCAATGGGGACACCATTCATCGATAAAATCTCCGCGCCAAGAATCATGCCTGCATTGCTGGCGGGGCTGTTGGGAGCGATAAAATTCACCAAAACACGCCCGTCATCGGTCTCGCGGATGGCGATACCTAGCCCACCTTCTGTCTCCTGCCAATAATACGTAATTAAAGAGCGCACCACCCCACCGACATGACCATCTGGTATGCGCCACAAAAAGTCGCGCAGAGCGAATAAATAAGCCGTGCTATCCCGATCACGTTCTGCTTGTTGAAAGCGCGGGTAAAATTCTTGATAAAGCGCATCCCAATTGATGCCTTTGTATTCGGTGAATGAATATTCACGGCGCATCATATCGACCATCGCATCAAAAGCATTGGTATATGATAATCCAGAAAAATCGACCAATTCCGCACCTTGTGGTTCTAATAAATTGAGATTCGCCTCGCGGGAACGGTCAAATGTGAAAGGGGATGTATCTAAAATCACCACAGTATACCCTTGTGGCAATCTGACCATCGGGTCATCTGGCGTGAATAATTTGCCATCTGGTCCGAAATCGCTCGGAAAGGCTTGTTGGTCATCTGGCGCATAAACCACAAATGCGCCCCCAATAATCTCTGCTTCATCGCGTGGATTGGGACTAACGCGGGTGGTGGCATAGGCTGTTGACCATCCGCCACCGCCTAAATCACGCTCTTCTAAAAATGGATCGCCCCAGATATTCTCCCAGTATGCCACTGCAAACACTTGCACGCCACGTTCTGGTATATCATTAAAATGCACATCACGATATTCCCCTTGTGGTTCGATAGGTAAAGCGAGGCTATAGCTGACGGGAGAGGTATAAAAATCGGATGTGATTTGGGCTAATGTCTGTGATTGGGGGGACATGATAAAATAGCGATTACGGTCTACAAAACCTGCTTGGTCTTCGAGGATGATGACCGGCATGGCAACACCACTGGTGAAAAATGGGTTGGTATAAGTCAATAAACCCTTAATAACAACCGTACCACCTTCGTCATTGATAATTGGTGCAGGGGGTATATCTGTCTGTGCGAAAGCCGTGGTGATTATTAACAAAAAATTGGTTAAAAAAAGGAATATCTTACGCCACATATCCCATACCTTTCAATTGATGACGAACTCATATCATGATTGTATGGGTTTTAGGGAATAATGCAATAAAAAAAGGAAAACAAAAAGTGTGATAAGAAGGTGCGTAGGGTTATCATCGGGATAAAGACTGATGTTGGCAACGGCATACTCTCCCACACCGTCGCCAGTGCAGTACCATCTGCGCTTGTGGGCTTAACTTCCGGGTTCGGAATGGAGCCGGGTGTACCCCCACAGCTCTAGTCACCAACTATCTCTCTTGAACGTCATACTCACTTTTTTGTTTGTATGCTGTTCTTTAATAGCCGAATACAATATGCAAGTCGTCCCGTCTGTGTCGTCTCTGTTCAACTCACAAACGCTTACTTCTTCTCTACCTCAGATTATCTGAGTACCTGTCTCCTCGTATCAGTTTCGGAAACAGTAGCCCTCGACCATTAGTACGGGTTCGCTCTAGCCATCACTGACCCTCCACGTCCCGCCTATCGAGCTGGTCGTCTTCCAGCGGTCTTACTCTCTTATTGAGATGGGGAATCTCATCTTGAGGTCCGCTTCCCACTTAGATGCTTTCAGCGGTTATCTCCTCCGAAGTTGGCTACTCGGCTATGCTGTTGGCACAACAACCGACACACCAGCGCTTCGTCCATCCCGGTCCTCTCGTACTAGGGACAGCTCCTCTCAAATTCCCATCGCCCACAGCGGATAGAGACCGACCTGTCTCACGACGGTCTGAACCCAGCTCACGTACCGCTTTAATGGGCGAACAGCCCAACCCTTGGGACCTTATTCAGCCCCAGGATGCGATGAGCCGACATCGAGGTGCCGAGCCTTGTCGTCGATATGAGCTCTTGGACAAGACTAGCCTGTTATCCCCGGGGTAGCTTTTATCCGGTAAGCTACGGCCATTCCACTCTGTACCGTAGGATCACTATGCCCGACTTTCGTCTCTGCTCGACTTGTTGGTCTTGCAGTCAAGCTGGCTTTTGCCATTATACTCTTTAGCGGGTTTCCATTCCGCCTGAGCCAACCTTTGGACGCCTCCGCTACTCTTTAGGAGGCGACCGCCCCAGTCAAACTGCCCATCTGCCACTGTCCCGTTCTTCGTCAACGGTTAGGGCCAAAACATTATCAGGCTGGTGTTTCATCATCGTCTCCACACATTCTGGCGAACATGCTTCTCCGACTCCCAGCTACCCTACACAAATAACGTCCTAACGCAATGGCAGACTACAGTAAAGCTCCACGGGGTCTTTTTGTCCTGCTGCGGGTAACGCGCATCTTTACACGTACTTCAATTTCGCCGAGTCCCTCGTTGAGACAGTGCTCCACTCGTTACACCTTTCGTGCGGGTCGGAACTTACCCGACAAGGAATTTCGCTACCTTAGGACCGTTATAGTTACGGCCGCCGTTCACCGGGGCTTCAATTC
>PGTJ01000347.1 GCA_002794515.1 Phototrophicales bacterium | reverse complement strand
GTGTAATCATAGGGGATAGGGTCTGGTGCCTTCCATACCAAATAAACCTGCAACCGATCACCAATTTGCCGATGCTCAAATTCGATTAGCCCCAATTGGTCGCTAAAGGTCAATAACGGTGGGCGGTCATCTGGACGGGCAAAGCCCGTGATGCGAATATGATCGGTGCTAAAAAAGCCAAAATCCAACACAGGGGTGATCGGCTGATAACCCGCAGGGGTGAGCAATTGGGGTGATAATCCATCGGCTTCAAAGAATTGAATGCGCCACATCACACGCTCGGTTTTGCGGTCGAGTTCGGCAAAATCGAATGGATAGTATTCAAATGCACGATACGGCAAATGGGCTAAAAAGCCGTGTTGCTCTAATGTGAAAAAGAATAAATTGTTGCTGGCGGCATAAAACATGGTGTCTGATGGCGATACATACTGGTCTAAAAATGCGGTAACTTCCCACCACGGACCGCGCTCTGGTGTGGGCGGGATAATAGTCGGCATGAGGTGATTCAGCACCAGCGCCACCGTGAGCAAAACAGACTGCCATGACCTGAACGAAGATAGCAAGCGGGCAATCAGCAAGACTATGGCAGGCACACTGACCATCATCGGGCGATGCGCCAACAATTGAAAATTGAACACGGCATCACTCAGCATAGGCGCGATGATGGGGATAATCAATATCAGCGCCAAAAAGCCCGTTTGGTCAGTGGGCAACAGATCAGGCAATCGTTTGGGGGTGAATGTGCCGATGATACCCGCAAAGCACAATATCATCAGGAGCAGTTCCGACTTGCCGAATAAGTTATAACGGATAATCCCCAACCCCTCTTGGTTGAGGGGCAAGGCAGAATGATACCCATTTTCGCCCAACACCGAACTGTTCATTTGCATGATGAACGATGGCACCCACGGGGCATATAAGATGCCTATCGCCAACGCCGATACGACCATCCACAGCAATCCGCGCCTGCGATAGATGAGCGTATGTACACCATGTGCGATTAGCACAAATGCCCCCCAATACATGGTATACAGCATCATCGCGCCACTAATCCAATAGACCACACCCCATCGCCAGTCCCATTGACGGGAATAGCGCCAATATGCCCATGACGATAATACCGCAAAAAACATCAGCAAATTATAATGCCGAATGATGAACGTATGCCCAATGACCAATGGATAGGTCAACAACAATACACTGGCTATCAGCCCAACGCGCCAATTGCTCAATTCGCGCCCCATCCTTACCACAATTGCCGCCGCGAGGATGGTCGCAAACCAACCGACAACCCGCAATCCAAAGGGATGTTCACCAAACAGGGGGTGGAAGATATGATATACAATATAAGGCAGTGGCGGATGCACATCCTCAATCATCGCTTTTTCGAGGATGCCACCGATGCTATCTGGCGAGGCAAATTCCAACGACCATGCTTCATCTATCCACATGGCTAAATTGCCCATATGATGAATCAAGACCCATCCACCAAACAGCAAAATGAGACAAATCAAGCTAAGTTGTGAGACCGACAGTTTACGCGCCACCCGTGTTATCCTTACAATAAGCATCATGAATTTGCACATTATAACGACTATGGATAAGTGATGCTATGGCACGATTTTTAGTGGCAGGTCTGATTAATATCGAAACCACACTCAAGGTGGATGGTTTTCCAATCGAATACACCCCTGTGCAATATCCATTCTTTGGGGTGAATAGCACCGTATCAGGTGTGGGATATAACCTATCAAAAGCGTTGACCACACTCGGTGATGCAGTCGACTTGTTGTCGCTCATCGGGGATGACGATGCTGAAAAATTGATTCGGGCAAACCTAAAAAGGTTATATATTGCCGATAAATATGTCCAATCTACGCTCAAAAACACACCACAATCAGTCATTTTATATGATGCAGGTGGCAAAAGAGCGATTTTCACCGACCTGAAAGATATTCAAGATCAACCCTATCCATTGGCTATCGCCGAACATGTGGTGAATATGTGCGATATGGCGGTGATATGCAATATCAATTTTTCGCGTCCGATGTTAGAAATCGCCAAGCAAAAGAACAAACTAATTGCCACCGATGTTCATGCCATTAGTCAGATTGATGACCCATATAACCGCGATTATATGGCTTCGGCGACCATCTTATTCCAAAGTCATGAGCGCCTGCCTGTGTCGCCAGAAACATGGGCAAAATGGATGTATGAGGCATATGGCACCCCGATTATCGTCATCGGATTGGGCGCAGATGGCGCGTTATTGGCTGTCCATGACGATCATTTTGTCGAGCGCATCTCCACCGTATATACACGCCCAGTGGTGAACACCATCGGCGCGGGCGACGCGTTGTTTTCGGCATTCATCCATGAATATGCCCAAACACATGATGTGTATCACAGTATGCGGAGTGCGATGGTATTTGCATCGTATAAAATTGGTGGTATTGGTGGTGCAGATGGATTTTTAACAGGGGATGAGCTAAAAAGCAGGGTTAAACAAATCTACTCATGAACGAAGTCGTGTGCAGGTCTAAAAAAGTGAAGAGACCCCACTCTCTTCTTTAAGATGCGATTGATTAAAAACAGACATGAAGATGCTCGAGTATATCACGATGACCATAAGCATTTTCGTCATCTCGGATGTGGCGGGCGATGTATTCCCATTGAGAAGCCAATTGCGAATCACCAAGACCAGAATATGCCACATATAAGGCATATGCGGTTAAAAACGCCTCTAGTGGGCTAGGCACTG
>PGTJ01000086.1 GCA_002794515.1 Phototrophicales bacterium | reverse complement strand
GGATAAAACACCATGCTCAAATATATCTTACTGGGTGGATTGAATTATACCCCTCTGACAGGGTATCAGATTAAACAATTCATGGAAAACTCAACCACTCATTTTTGGTATGCCCAAACCAGCCAAATTTATCGGACATTAGATCAACTGGAAAAAGAGGGATTGGTCACATCGGAAATTCAAGAACAGCACGATAAACCCGACCGCCGCTTGTATCATATCACCGCACAAGGACGGGATGACCTGCGCCAATGGCTCGAAACACCGATGACCGAAATCGAACCCACCAAAGACACCTTATTGCTCAAATTATTCTTCTCTGCCCAATTAGATAAAGAGACCATCCTCACACAATTGCGCTTACAACGGGCATTGCACAAAAAACAACTGGATTTATTGGCGAATACCACCAAGACACTCATCGAAACACAAAAAGCAGAAAAACCCACATTCCAACGCGATGCGCTCATGTGGGATATCACCCGTCGCAACGGCGAAATCGCCGAAGAAGCCTATATCCGTTGGTTAGATGAGACCATCCAACGCATTGAGGCTGAATTTTAATCATCAGGAGACCATCATGACCATCGAGACACTATTCAATAACCCGTTGCCCATGCACTACAAACATGTCGTGACCACATCGCATTACCTGACGATGCATGATGGGGTGAAAATCGCTATAGATGTGTTGTTGCCCAAAAATTTGCCCCAAGATGAAAAATTACCGACCCTCATGGTGATGGCGCGTTATTGGCGCAGTATGCAATTGCGGATACCCTCCCCGCCCAACAAAGCGCCGATTGGTCCCAGAGAACCGATTGCCGATTGGCTGATTGCGCGTGGATTTGCGCTGGTGATGGTGGATATCCGTGGGGCAGGCGCATCACATGGGGTGTGCAAACATCCATTTGCCCCCGATGAAATCGCCGATTTTGGCGAAATCGCCACATGGATAACCCGACAATCGTGGTCAAACGGGAATATCGGCGCATTTGGCATCTCTTATGAAGGGTCAACAGCATTATATTTGGCTTCGACAGGCGTGAATGCCGTGAAAGCGGTCGTGCCACAAGAGATTGAATTTGATGTCTATGCCGATGTCGCCTTGCCTGGGGGCATCCTCAACAAAGCCTTCATCCGCGCATGGAGCGCGAGCAATAATCGGCTCGATAATAACAAACCATCCGATTTATTCCCGCCAATCGCCCGCTTGCTGGTCAGAGGGGTGCGCCCTGTGGATGCAGATAAACGATCGCGCGCCATGCTCGAACAAGCCATTCGTGAACATCAAGCCAATACCGATGTGTATAGTGCCATGACCAAAATCACCTATAAAGATGACCTTTTTGGAAATACAGGCGTGACACTCGAAGATTTTAGTGTGTATCGATACAGCCATGCCATTCAAGCGGGGGGAAGCGCCATTTTTTCGTGGGGCAGTTGGCTAGATGGCGCATCGGCAGAGGCGACACTCCGCATCTTGAATACATTCAACAATCCACAAATCGCCGTTATTGGCGCATGGAAGCACGAAATGAGCGCCGATGGCAATCCATATAATCCACCAAAAGGTGAGCCAAATCCCCACCTCAAACAACAATGGGAGGCATTGGGGCGATTTTTCTGGTCGCACTTGGTAGAAGATAAGCCGATACACGGCAAAACCATCTTTTACTATACACTCGGCGCAAATACATGGACCCAAGCCGATTGCTTTCCGCCCGCCAATAGTGTGCATCAGGTGTGGTATTTTGGCGATAATCATACCCTATCGGCGCAGAAACCGACATCCGAACACACCCGTGATACATATGCCGTCAGGCACGATACGACATCGGGCAAAACCAACCGTTGGATGACGCAGTTTGCCCGCCCAGTGGTGTATCTTAATCAAGCCGATGAAGATAAAAAACGGTTGGTATATACATCCGCACCGTTAGACAGCGACACACACATCATCGGCTACCCCATCATGACGCTATATGTGGCATCATCTCATGCCGACAGCGCCTTTTTTGTGTATTTAGAAGATATAGACCCCACAGGCTATGTGCGCTATATCACCGAGGGGCAATTGCGCGGGATACATCGCCATATCAGCGATAAGCCATTGCCATATGTGACAGGGATGCCCAATCACAGTTACAAACGTGCCGATTCTGCCCCACTGCCCATTAACCAAGTGGTCGAGATCATCATCGGCTTGCAACCGACATCGGTCATGATAAAACGTGGACACCGCATACGGGTAGCGCTGGCAGGAGCTGATGCCGATACATTCGCCCTCATCCCTGATGATGCCACACCGATATGGCAAATCATGCGTGATAACATTCATCCATCACACATCTTGTTGCCTATTCTCAGATAACCAAATTATTAAGGGATATATCGCTTATCAATCACCAGAGAGGGCATAAAGATTATGCCCTCAGAGACAGCTAAAAGCGGTGATGGGGTTTTATTCACCACCATCGGATTTGCCGAGTAAGCGTTTACGCCGTTCTTCGAGTTGTGCATCGACCAAACTGCCACCAACCGCTTCTTCGATTTGATCAGATAAGTTTTGGGTTGCCATTTCGAGGCGGGCATCTTCACGATCGAGATTGGCACGGATTTTTTGCGCCAAGCCATTGATTTGTTCATCACCGATGTTTGCCAACCCATCCAACCCTTTGATGGTCTTGGTGGCGACTTTTTTGGCTTCTGCCAATTCGATGAGCGCCCGTAATTGTTCACGTTCTTGCTTAATGGCGTTCATCTTGCCTTCGAGCTGACGGCGCATTTGCAACAACATTTGGTATTGCTTTTCTTGTTCTTGCCATTGTTCATAATATTCTTGCGCCAATTGTTGTTTGGTGTTCAACTCTAATTGGGCGGCGGCGGCGAGGTCGTCTTTGCCCTTGAGGATGAGAGCATCAATATCGCGGTCTAATTTTTCGGCGGCAGATGCCAATTCTTCATATTTGCGCTTCATCGTCTTGACATTACCACCAATGGTCGCCGCCGAATCTTCTAATGCTTCGAGATTCTTTTCGGCTTGGCGGACATATTCATCCATCACCTTAACCGAATTGGCTTCGAGGGCGCTATCGACAATGGCGTGCAAGTTGGCGCTGATGAGGGTCTTCACTTTTTCTAAAAATGATGCCATAGGGGATTTTTATCCTTTCGCTTAATCGCGTATACCGAACTTATTATAACACCATTAGGCTTTTATCGGCGCAGAATACGGCGGAAATGTGATGCTAAAACACGATCCTTTGCCTAATTCGCTGGTGACGTGCAATTGAGTACCATGTAATTGTGCCAAACCATACACAATCGCCAGCCCACTGCCCGCCCCTTGATCTTCAAATTGCTCTCGATTCACCTGATAGAAAGATTTCCAGATATTCTCCACCTCGTGTGCAGGGATACCACGCCCTCTATCGGTAATGCTCACACGCAAGCCACCATCGAACTCGGTCGCCTCTACAGTAATCGGCTCACCATTGGGTGAAAATTTATAGGCGTTATCTAATAATTCGGTGAGCATGGTCATGATATACTCACGGTCGCCGAACACAGTCGGCATTTTTTCGGGGGCAATAAGTTCGATGGGGTTCGGATAACGCGGATTATTGCGATATTTATTGCAAGCCGATTCGAGGATGGTATAAAAATTAGTGATGGGATGACTACGCCATTCGTAATTTTTGGCGGCATCTTGTGTTTCGAGTTCCACCAATAAGATGAAATTCTCTATCAGATGACGCAGGCGGTCCGCACCCATATTGATCTCGCGCAAAAAAAGCAATAATTCCGAGTCGTTCATCCGCTCGACATTGTTATCTTTGAGCATATCAGCATATGCCACCACCAATGTTAGGGGTGTCCGGAATTCATGATTGAGGATGGTGAGGATATTGCGCTTCATATCATGAATTTGGTCTTCGGCGACTTGATTTAATGCCTTATGGCGATTTAAGCGCGATTCAACAGCGACTAATAAATCATCAGCATCAAACGGCTTGATGAGGTAATCATCGACCCCCAACATTTTGCCCTGTTGCACATCCCCTTTTGCCCCTTTAGCTGTCAGAAAGATGAACGGAATTTTAACCCATGCTTCATTTTTACGGACTTCTTTGAGGAACTCGATGCCGTCCATATATGGCATCATAATATCTGAAAGGATTAAATCGGGCAAATCCGCGCCCTGACTTCTGAGGACATCGAGGGCTTGTTGACCATTAGAAGCCATAATCACACGGTATTCATCCAATTCCAAAATGTCTCGAATCCCCAATAAGAGATTATGCTCATCTTCAACAACTAACAGTTTTGCTTTGGACATCATTCACAATCTCACTTTATGTTCCATATAACAGTTTGTTATATAGTCACGCTCACACTACGATACATTATATAACGAACAAGCACTTTATAAGAATTAATTTTGGATTTCAAAAATCTCGATTAAATCCGATAACATGCCATATGCCGTCTGAGTGCCACCTGCCCCAGCACCAATCAGGGTGACATCACCCAAAACATCGGTTGTATAAGTGATGGCGTTGGTCGTGCCACCGACATTCGCCAATGGATGGGTGATAGGCAACCGTTTTGGAGCAACACTCGCCCCTGTGGGTGTAATTTCGGCGATGAGCTTCCACCGTTCACCATCTTGTTGCGCTTGTGTGATCATCTCAGGTGTAATATCGGTGATGCCCTTCACAGACAACTCACTCATCTTGAGTTTGATGCCAAACAGAGCTGATGCCAAAATAATCGCTTTGCCTGCGGCATCCCATCCCAATACATCCCCATCGGGATTTGTCTCGGCATACCCCAGTCGCTGTGCTTCGGCTAAGGCTTCGGCATATGCCATACCCGTCTCCATCTGGGTGAGCATGTAATTGGTTGTGCCATTCAAAATGCCTTTCACGGCGGTGATCTGACTCCCGCGCAAGGCATTCATCGCCAAACGAATAGACGGCGTTCCCGCCATGACGGTGCTTTCAAACCGCACCAGACACCCATTGGCATCGGCACGCGCCATCAATTCTGGATATGCCACACTCACGGGTCCTTTATTGGCAAGGACGATATGCTTTTTGGCATCCAACGCGGCGAAACACAGGTCTAACGCGGGTTGCCCCGTATTCAAATTGGATGGACTGGCTTCGACAATCACCTGCGCTGTGCTTTGCATAGCGATTTTTTGCGCCGTCCAGCCATATTCCAGCGTATCGGTACGGGGATAGTGGGCGAGTGTATCATAATCGCGCATGGAGGCTAATAAATCGGGGATATTCAGTCCGTTGGGGTCATACAATGCACCGCGTTGTTGTGTAATCACCGCCACCAAACGCGGTATGAAGGCATAACGGTCGCGTAAATCATCTGCTTTATCGTGCAATAACTGGGCGAATGCCTGCCCGACTGTGCCAAAACCGATTAGTGCAATATCCATGTATCTGTCCTATCTATCTGCTGATATAAAACAGGGCGCAAACCATATGCGCCCTATAATACTTATCCGCGTTGTGGCGGCTCAATGCCCAACTCGCGCAATTTGCCATCGATGATATTCGAGAAATATTCAAACGATTGCGCCCCGCTCACCAGTTGCCCATTGATCAAGAAAGCCGGTGTGCCACGAGCGCCCACCATCTGGGCATCGGTCGCATCGGAAAGAATATCATTCAAGTGCCGTTGACTATCATAGCACGATGTGAAAGTCTCTACATCTAATTGCAATTCGGTCGCGGTGTTGATGAGATATGTCCGCAAAGAGGGAGCATCGGTGGTGGCGGTACGCAGAGCATTTTGGTTGGTGAACAGGTAATTATGATACGCCCAAAACTGCCCTTGATCGTTGGCACATTGCGCCGCCATGCCAGTTAATTGCGCCGCATCACCGCCCACACTGGGGAAGTCGCGGTAGACATATTTCAGATAACCATCATATTTTTCGAGCAGGGGTTGTAATGTTTGCTGAAAATGCCTGCCACAAAAACTACAATAAAAATCGCTGAATTCCACCATGACAATCGGTGCATCATCTGGACCCAAGAAGGGATCGTCATCGGCGCGGAAGTTTTGGGTGCGGTTGGCATCGGCAATTGCTTCTTGTACCAAGGCACTCAATTCTTCTGCCGACACATTCGAACCCGAATTGTTGGCGACAATGGCTTCTAACGCCGTCAGGCGGGAATCGATAGCACGCGAAACACTCTCCTCGACAATGACACGAATCTGACGTTCATTCGTACCAAAACCTGCAATGAGCAACCCGATAAAAATCCCCGCCGCCAAAAACACGATGGCGATGAGCGCCGTCACCACCACATCGCTCGAAATGCGAAATACGTCAGATTGGGCAGATTGAGCATTCGATTGGTTCGGTGTTGCAATATACGGCGTTTCATCTGCTTGTGTATTGTTTTCTTGTACAGTCACGGACACCATTCCTTTCCATATGTATTGACATCCAATATTGTAGCATAACCCTTGAGATTTAGACGGGGTGTGATATAATGTTTTTTACATTGCCATTGGGGAGTCGCCAAGCGGTAAGGCATCGGACTTTGGATCCGACATTCGTTGGTTCGAATCCAGCCTCCCCAGCACAAAAAAAGCGATAGGTATGCGCGCCTATCGCTTTTTATATTTCTCACCTTGTCACATAGACTGCAAACACCGGTTGATACATATTCATCATCTCCGTCACATGCAAATCACAAGGTCAGGCAAAACATGCCCGACCTTATTCTCAATAAGCAACTCAGAGTCACGGCGCATACCAATTGACATTGGCATAGGTGGTACAAAATTCTTCATTGACCTCATTTGATGTGACAAAGCGGATAACCGTCTTGCGAACAGAAACCAATTCCAACATATTGAGCGATTTGAGCATCAATGTGATGGTATCGGTCTCATCGAGCGTGTATTGTCGCCCATCCACATCCCGATACGGGCCGGGTGGTGTGGTCAGGGTGATTTCATACACGCCCTCAGCAATTTGCGGAATAAACACCTGCAAAGGCGCAATGCCTGTTGTGCGAATGCCCCCTTCGACAAATTCAAATTGAATCGGATATGATGCCCCAGATACATCTTCACATGCCAATTCATTGCCCGATTCCACTTTGGTGACGACCGCATGATAAATCCCGCTCAATGCGGGCGCACCGCCCATAATGGCATCGATGGCGGGTGGAATTTCATCTGCGGGTAACGATGGAACGATAATCTTCGATTGGAAAAAGGCACGCGCCACAGGCAAAACCGACATCGCCTCGAAATTATAGGGAATCGGATAATTGGGTGGCGCAATAGGCTCACGTCCATCTTCGCTCATGGGGACAGTGGCGAATGTGCCTTCTGGGACAGGTTGTGTGACACCCATCGCGGTGATATACCCCGTGCCTTCCACCACCGACATCTTCAATTCGCCCTCGCCAAAGCGCAAATAGGCGCTCGAACCCAAGCCGATCTGCACACCATTGGCGGTGAAAGTCACACCACGCGCCCCTTTTGGTGTTTGGATGAGCAACCCGCTATCGGGGGCTTCGGCACATGGTTTATCACCAACACCTGTCCGAAAATAAAAGGCTTGCATGGGTGTTGGTGGCGGGGGAGCATCCACATCTACCACAGGCAAATCGGGGATATTACTACGATTGTTGACGATCTCAGAAGAAATCCACGCCCCGCCCAAATCATACCGTATCCGCACCCAACGCCCACTCTCATCACGCCCATAAGCGACAACAACGGTGTTGGGGTCTATCGCGCCAATGACATTTTGATTGTTATCACTACTGGGTGTCGAGCGCACCCGCCCGCGTGTACTCACAGTCATTTCTAACCAAGCACCTGTTTCGATGGCATTCTCCAGTGAGACATCACCAAAAATCAGGAAGGTGACATTCTGACCGGGCAGTGTATCGGGCAAGTTGGCTTGTAATTGCATCAACGCCACACCCCATGTACCGTTATTGGTATCCATCGGCTCAAGGGTCAATGTGGCTAAATCATTCAACGAGACAACATCACCCACTTGCTCAAATCGGAAATTGGTCACACCTTCTTGGGGGGTGGCTTCACCCGATAAGTTACCATAACACAATGTATTGCGACCTGTCGCCAAACAATACTGCTCGGCAGAATCCAGCGCCGCGGCGACAATATCGGGACAAGCACCACTTTGCGCCATCATCTGTGCCGGGGCGATTATCAACAGCAAAAATGCAATAATGGCTTTAGAGAAGCTGTTCTTGTTCATATATCATCCTTTGTTGAATATTACAATTTGAAATAGTGTAGCATAAAAAAATTGTCGGTGATCGAACAAGTTCTAAGCGTATGACAAGCGTAGGATAGGTAATGGGCAATGCACGCACCACTCGGCGGATGGATGCCGGCGATTGGTCGCCATTGGTCACTTGTGAAACAAATGCCATATCAATCGGGAACATGGGATTATCCAATTCTGGATTGGAACGCATGAAGCATTGTTCCAATCGTAATCGATAACGTTATCAAGTGGAAGGATGCCCACAGCGATGTAATCCCCCAAAAATGGGGCGACTGAGGTTTGGAAATCGGTGCTGAATATATCCCGAAAGAGCATATCTAATCCATCGGGAATCGATAATGCTGTGCCAACTGTGCGTTCTTGAACGGCAACAAAGACGGTGTTCAGCGTGTTGATATAATCGGCATCGATGCGGATAGCGAAATAGACGAATGTCCCCGTCGG
>PGTJ01000056.1 GCA_002794515.1 Phototrophicales bacterium | reverse complement strand
GTTTTGTAATATATTTTGAACAAGAACACATGGTCTGTTCAAAAGTCGGCAAAAAATGTTCAAAAGGTTGTTCAAAAGTGTCTAAAGTTTTGAACATTTTCGGCGATTTGTGTTAAGAGTTTGTTAATTACAAAATTATTACTGTTCAAAAGTTGGCATTTTGAACAAAAATAAGAAAGTTTTGAACAGGTTCTGTCGAAAACTTGTTACAAATTCTAACCGAGTTTGTATATTATCAATTCTATTACTTGGGATATTTTTGGGATAAATATCCCAAAAAACGGTCGTTTATCCCACATTATCCCACAATCGTAATATTTGCCAAAAAAGTTTTGAACATCTTTGAACAGCCCTACTACTAGGAAAAGATTCTTATACATCCCCGAAAATTTTTCAGGGAAAAACAAAACCACCTCTGAACACAGCGATTGCCCAGTCTTGTGATACACTTAGGGTATTCAGAGCGATTAAAGGCAAAGGCAGTTAGGTTATGTCAGACGCACCCATTGAAATCGGATACATTCAACAACTGGAAGCAGAGGTCAAAAACCTCAAACGGCTTTTAGAAATCAATAACGTCCTCAACACCATTTTGCTCAAACCAACGGCGAACATCGATGCCCTGCTGGGGTATCTGATGAATGCGGCGGCAACACTGACCAGTTCACAATCGGCATCGGTCATCTTATGGCGTGAAGACCTCGATGCGTTGGTCATTGCCGCTACCACAACCGATGCCACCAATTTGATTGGCAGGGTCGTCCCATTAGATAGCATTGCAGGCACAATCTTCAAAGACCAAAAGGTGGTACAAGTGGATGATGCCACCACCGACCCACGTCATTATGAAGGCATTGACCAAACCAACAAGTTCGTTACACGGTCGTTGTTGGGTGTGCCACTGATTGCCAGAGATAAAGTGATTGGGGTGTTAGAGGTCATCAACAAGCACACACTCCCTTGGACGATAGAAGATATTCGCAATCTGAGCGTGTTGGCAGGAGAAGCGGCTATTGCCATAGAGGTCGGTCAACTGGTCATGGCATTGCAAAAGGCGAATGCCGAATTGGCAGAACTGGATAACCTGAAAAACGATTTCATCGCTATCGCCAGTCATGAGTTACGCACACCATTGGGCATCATCATGGGATATGCCAGCTTTTTGCAAGAAGAAGACGATGCATCGGTCAGTGAACAAGCCAGTAAGGTCATGGAAAGTGCTATGCAATTACGGCGTATCATCGATGCCATGATTAACTTGCGTTACCTCAAACAAAAAACCGAGTCGCTACAACGTGAGCCTATCCCACTGGGCGCTATCATGGATGATTTGAAGCACGACACATTGGCAGTCACCAGCAGTCGGACACATCAACTAGAATTCGTGATGGATGATGTTGAAAGTCGGATTTTTGTTGACCGTACACGATTGTTGATGGCTTTGAACAACATCTTGAACAATGCTGTCATCTATACACCTGCGGGCAATAAAATTACGGTGACAGGACGATTCCATCCAGAGACCAACGAGGCGGTTATCAGCATCCAAGATACAGGCATTGGCATCGAACAAGACCAACTAGAGCGTATCTTCAAAGAATTTTATCAGGTTGAAGATCACATGGTTCGGCGGTACGGGGGTTTGGGGATTGGTCTGAGCATTGCCCAAGCGGTTGTTCACGCACATCATGGCAGAATCTGGGCAGAAAGTGATGGATTAGGCAAAGGGGCGACCTTTTTTGTGGCATTGCCATTGGCGGAATTGGATGAACAGGACTAATATTAAGCATGTGGATAGCATCAGAAAATAGGACTGATTAGGAGCATTTTATGAGCCTCTCATTTACATGGCTAGGACATTCGGCATTTCGGCTGGATATTGATGGTCGCACCATCTTGTTAGACCCCTTCTTAAGTGGTAATCCGCTCTCCCCTATTCGTCCTGATGAGATTACCCCGGAATACATCTTGCTCTCACACGGGCATAGTGATCATGTTGGCGATACGGTTGATATCGCCAAGCGCACACAAGCGGCTGTTATTGCCAATGTTGAAGTTGTGAGTTGGTTACACAAGCAAGGTGTCGAAAAAACGATTGGCATGAACATTGGTGGTTCACACGATTTGGGCTTCTTCAAGGTAAAATTGACTATCGCCCATCATAGCTCATCGTTACCCGATGGCACATATGGAGGTAATCCTGCGGGGTTTGTTATCAGCACACAGAGGCACAAAATTTACTTTGCAGGGGACACTGCGCCATTCGCCGAAATGAGCTGGATTGGTGATATGGGCATTGATGTGGCATTTTTGCCCATCGGCGATTTTTATACCATGGGTGTGGAAGATTCGATTAAGGCAATCGAATTGGTGCGTCCACGATTTGTCGTCCCGATGCACTATGCCACTTTTCCCGCCATCATGCAAGATGGTGGCGCATGGGCGACTATGGTGAATAATCGCACCAATGCCACACCGATTGTCTTGGATCCGGGTGGTAAATATACAATTGACTGAACCGAAAGGTGAAATATATCGATATGACAATCAGACGAATAGCAGTTTTAACCAGTGGTGGTGACGCACCAGGCATGAATGCGGCAATCCGCGCTGTGACGCGCACCGCCCTCAATAAGAATTGGCAGGTATTTGGGGTCAAGCATGGGTATGCGGGCTTGGTGGCGGGTGATTTTCGTCCGTTGGGTCCGCGAGATGTGGGGGGCATTATCCAAATGGGCGGGACGATGTTGGGGAGCGCCCGTTCAGAAAAATTCAAGACCGAAGAAGGGCAACGTGAAGCCCTGCGTAATTTGAATCAGAAGGGCATCGATGCCATTGTGGTGATTGGTGGCAACGGCTCGCAAACAGGCACGAATGTCCTGCATCAGCATGGATTTCCTGCTATTGGTGTTGCTTCGACGATTGATAACGATTTATATGGTTCTAGCATCACCATCGGCGTTGATACGGCATTGAATATCGCCCTCGAAGCCATAGACCGCCTCAAGACCACCGCATCATCACATCAACGTGCTTTTATGGTGGAAGTCATGGGGCGCGATTGTGGGTATTTGGCGTTGATGGCGGGCATTGCTGGTGGTGCAGAGGCGATCGTCATCCCCGAACGCGAAACACAACCGCATGAAGTCGCCCAAGTGTTGATGGCGGCATATGACCGTGGCAAGGCGCATGGCATTGTGGTCGTGGCAGAAGGCGCGAAATATGGCGCAGATGAGTTGCTCGAATATTTCAAGCAAAATCATGAACAAGTCGGGTTTGAATTGCGCTCGATCAAAATTGGACATGTGCAACGGGGTGGTGCGCCATTGGCATTTGACCGCATCTTAGCCACACGACTGGGTGCAGAAGCCGTAGAACAATTGGCAAAAGGCAATTCGGGTGTGTTGGTGGGCATGATTGGTAATCAGACGGCGACCACTCCGCTCATTGAAATTGCGGGCAAGCATCGTCCTGTAGACCCCTCTCTGCTTGAATTGGCAGAAATATTAGCGAAATGACATATTCGGCAGGTGCATCAAACACCTGCCATCAAAATTATTTTTATGAACGGTATTCTGTCTTGAGCCTCTTGTGAACTTAAAAAATTTTTTTATAGAAAAGGATTTGTGAATATGCTCATGCGACGATTGTTTTTGTATCTTTCACAAGCGAAATGGGCGCGATTTTTGGTGACACACTTCTTCTTGGCGCGACGCATGGCACGGCGCTTTGTCGCAGGCGAAACACTCGATGAAGCCATTGCCGTCAGCAAGGCGCTCAATACAGCAGGATTATCGGTGACATTAGATTATCTGGGCGAGAGCGTGACCCATGCCGATGAGACGGTTGCCGTGCGGAAAATGTATTTAGAGTTGCTAGAGAACATCCATAAAAATGGCTTAAATGCCTCTATTTCGCTTAAATTGACACATATGGGCTTAGATATAGGCGAGGAGCTATGTGTATCAAATTTGCGTCATATCCTGAATTCTGCCAAAAGTTATCGTATCCCCGTTACCATCGATATGGAGGGTAGCGCATATACCGATGTCACCTTACGGTTGTATCGTACTTTGCGTGATGAATATGAATTTGGGCGGCTAATCGGCACGGTCATTCAATCCATGCTCTATCGCAGTATGGATGATATGCGCCAGTTAGCACAGGAGGGGGCGCGAATTCGGTTGGTCAAAGGGGCATATTTAGAACCAGAGAGCATCGCCCATCCGCAAAAAGCGGATGTGGATAATGCCTATATCGCCATTATGCGTGATTATTTCGCTCATACCCCGCCTGCCTATTTGGAATTGGGGACGCATGATGAGAAGATGATCAGCCAAGCTATCGCCATTGCGGGCGAAAATGGTGTGGATAACAGCCATTATGAAATTCAGATGTTGTATGGCATCCGCCGAGAACGCCAAATCGAATTGGCAAATGCGGGCATACAGACGCGGGTTTATGTGCCATTCGGCGAGGCGTGGTATCCGTATTTCATGCGCCGATTAGCCGAGCGCCCCGCCAATGTATGGTTTTTGATGCGAAGTGTATTCAGAAAATAGTGCCGTTCAGTCGTTGCCCAAGTCATAAATTTCGCGCCTGTCCCAGCCACTGATGAGCGCTAAATCGCGGGCGATAGTTTTTAGCGGGTCGCCCGCTATACGGCGCTTGTGGATTTCATCGCGCAGTTGGGTTTCTGTCCACCGTTCAATCGGCGCATCCACTGCCCCATGCACCACAATCACCACTTCACCGCGTGGGGCATATTCACCAAAGTGGGCTATCACATCGGTTATATTCCCACGAATAAATTCCTCGAACTTTTTGCTGATTTCCCGTGCCACGCAGATCTGGCGGTTGCCAAGCTGGTCATGAATGACCGTCAAGGTGTCTATCAACCGATTCGGGCTTTCATACCAGATGAGGGTATGGCGCATATTGGCAATATCGGCTAATAATGCTGTTTGTTGGTTGTGTTTACGCGGAAAAAATCCCAAAAATAAAAAACTGTCGGTTGGCAATCCAGACGCTGTTAGGGCGGGTAACATAGCATTTGCCCCTGGCAACGCCTCGACACGATAACCCGCCGCGATGACCGTCTTGACCAATTCATACCCAGGGTCACTAATAGCGGGTGTGCCTGCATCAGAGATGAGCGCCACATCACCCGTTGCCAATGTGCCGAGTATGGCATCTAATTTGGTCAATTTGTTATGTTCATGATAACTGGTTAGGGGTGTTTTTATCGCATAATGTTGTAACAAGATGTGACTGGTGCGCGTATCTTCGGCGGCGATGAGCGCCACCTCCCGCAAGATCCGCAACCCGCGCAGGGTGATATCTTCTAAATTGCCGATGGGCGTGGGTACAAGATAAAGCGTCCCCAAGATGCGTCTCCTGTAGGGTAAACGTCAGATTAAACATATTCATCGTGCTAAACAATTATGCTATTATTTTCGCAAACGACAATGTTGAGTAGGATGGAGTATGGTTTGATGATGAAATATATCCGTTTATGGGCGCTTTTGTTGGGGATATTCTCAGTTAGCCTTGTTGCGCCCATCCAAGCGCAAATGAACACCACCGCGTGCGCCGATGTTGTGCCGAATGGGGTGATCCCTGATGCGTGTATGCGCCTGATGCAAGCCTTCCCTGCCCCGACCGTGTTGCCTATTCCACAAGACCGCTTCACTATCGATTATTACGATTTTTGGCGGGTGAATAACACCCAACCACCCGTGTTCGATGCCCCAGGTGGCAATGTCATCCGCAATATGCCTGCTGGCTTCAATTTTATCAATGTGGTCAGTGTGGTGGATGGTTGGGTACAAGCCGAGAATGGCGAGTGGTTTCGGGCAGAAGATGTCCAAGAAAATGAAAAATTATCGTACATGAGCGGTGTCCGCATTTTGGATGGTCTGGAAAATCGCTTTGCGTGGATTTTGGGGACGATGTTCACCGTCACCGAACCGGGTGGTCGGCAATCGCGGGAGACGGGGCGCTTAGTTCAACGGTATGATTTGGTGAATATCTTCGCCGAGACGGTGGATGAAGATGGTTGGCGTTGGTATATGGTCGGTCCGAATCAATGGGTCGAACAGCGTATGGTTGCCAAAGTATTCAAAATCGACCGCCCAGAAGGGGTTGAAGGGCGTTGGGTAGCGATTGATTTATATGAGCAAACATTAGTGGCTTACGAAAATGACACCCCTGTTTTTGCCACGTTGGTCGCCACTGGCATCCCTGGTTTTGATACTCGTGAAGGGATTTTCACCGTATGGGCGCGGTTAGACCGTGACCGCATGTCGGGTTTGACAGGCGCGCCCAATGCGTGGGATTTGCAGAGTGTGCCGTTTGTCATGTATTTTGATGAAGGGCGCAGTTTGCACGGTACATACTGGCATGACAATTTCGGTTATCGCCAGAGCAAAGGATGTGTGAATTTGACCATCAGCGATGCCAGTTATTTGTATCAATGGATGCGCCAGACCGATTTGCGAGATGAAGATGGCAACATCTTGAATTATGTGTATGTACATAGTTCGGGCGAATATCGCACATCGGGTGCATCGACCAAATAAGCCAAAGGGCGCATCATCGCGCCCTTTTTTTGATTATCCACCGACATATGCGGTGGTTTCCGCTTCATTCACTTCTGTCTCTTCAAATTGGCGGTGATACAGGTGGGCATATAATCCATCTTTCGCCAATAATTCTTCGTGTGTGCCATCCTCGACAATTTGCCCCTGCTTCATCACCAAAATCCGATCGGCATCGCGCACTGTACTCAGCCGATGGGCGATGATGATGCTGGTGCGTCCTTTCAGCACATTTTGCAACCCTTCTTGGATGTGCATTTCTGTTTCGGTATCGATGTTGCTGGTGGCTTCATCCAACACCAAAATACTATTGGGATTATGAATGAGCGCCCGCGCCAATGCCAATAATTGCCGTTGCCCCTGAGAGAGATTTGCCCCACCAGGGAGCAATTTATAATCGTAAGTATTGGGCAATTTCTCGATGAATTTGCTGGCACATGCCGCTTGTGCGCCCGCTATCATCTGGTCGCGGGTGATAGCAGGGTTGTATAACGTCAGGTTATCGGCGATTGTGCCATCGAAACAGTATGGCAATTGTGGCACAACCATCACCTGTTTGCGTAAATCGGTTAGCGCCATATCGCGCACATCAATCCCACCGATTTTGATGCTCCCGCTTGTCACATCGTAAAAACGGGCGATCAACCCCGCCAGTGAGGTCTTTCCTGCGCCTGTCGCCCCGACAATCGCCACCCGTTGCCCCGCAGGGATGGTCAGGTTGATGCCCCGCAACACGGGCGTGTTGGGTTCATATTCAAATTGCACATCCTCAAATGTGATGCTATGTTGGATATTATCCACCGAGACGGGGTGGTCGGTCTCTTGAATATTCGCCTCTGTCTTGAGCAGGCGGGCAATCCGTTCACCCGATGAGAGCGCCGATTGAATTTGGGCGAATTGCTCCGAGAGTTGCAAAATCGGTGTGAAGCTACGGCGCGTATATTCGATGAACGAGATCAACATGCCCAATGTCGCCCATCCCGCCATGACACCCTGCGCCCCGCCGAATAACACAATCACCAAGCCGACCGTCGTCAGGAGTTGTAAGATAGACGAAAAATTGGTGTATTGGTCACGCACATTGTTTTGTACTTGCAAATATTCACTGCTGATGAGGTCAAATTCTTTACGGCTCAGGTCTTGACGACCAAACAATTGCACCACCAACATCCCGCCTGCTTGTTCGTTGATGAAGGCTTGTAAATCACCCGCCAATTTGTGCATATGACGTGTGCCTTGTCGTATTTTGCGCCGATAATACACGGTATACAGCGCCATTATCGGCAATACCGATAATCCTAATAATGCCATGCGCCAATTGAGCGTGAACATCACCCAGATGATACCCACCAATGTGATGAGGTTGCTGACGACAATCACGATGCTGGTCGAGAGCAATTCGGTGAGCGCCTCGATATCACTAGACATCCGCGCCACCAACTGCCCGACAGGCGTTTTGTTGAAGAAGCGCATATCTTGTTTGAGGATGTGTTCAAACATCTTTTGGCGCAAATCTGCCAGCGCGTTCTGACCAACCGTTTGGAGCAGATAAATATGCCCAAAGCGTAGGGCGAATAAAATCGGCACGCATAAGATGTATAAAATGGCATAGGGGATTAATCCCCCCGCATCCCCCGCTAAGATGGGTCCGTCTACTGCCAATTGGAGCAGATATGGCGGGAATAACGATACCGCCGTCACACCGATGAGCATGATGAACACGATGACCAATTGCACCACATACGGACGCAAAAACCCCACCAATAGCAAGATGAGGTAACGGTCTTCGAGCTTTTGGCTGACATTGCTATAAATATCTTGTCGGTTCACTTTTACTTGTGCGCTCATGCCGATTTCACCCCCTCTGGTTGTTCTTGTTGCAATTCGCGTTCGACCATGCGGGCATACATGCCATTTTGTGCCAGTAATTCGTCATGTGTGCCTTGTGCGATGATTCGTCCTTCATCCATTACCACGATGAAATCGGCATCTTTGACGGTGGCGATGCGATGAGCGATGATGATGCTGGTACGGCTGGTGAGGACTTCGCGTAATTCGCCCAAAATATCGGCGGCGGTGTGGGTATCGACACTAGATAAAGCATCATCCAAGATCAAAATTTTGGGGTCGCGGATGATGGCACGGGCAATCGCCACCCGTTGCTTTTGCCCACCCGATAACATCACCCCGCGCTCACCGACCAATGTGTCTAATCCGTTGGGCAATTGCGGAATATCATTGCTCATGCGCGAGATATGGATAGCTTTATCTAACAATTCATCGCCGATACTCTCGTCACCCATGCGGACATTTTCTTCGAGTGTTTGACTGAATAAAAAGGTGGATTGTGGCACATAGGCGCTACTACGACGCAAGGCATGTAAATCTAAATGGCGTAAATCGACCCCATCGAGGGTGATATACCCCTCTGATGGGTCGATCACCCGTGAGATTAAGCTGACCAAGAGCGATTTTCCACAGCCTGTCGGACCGACCAGCGCGACCACCGCCCCTGCGGGGATTTTGAGCGAGATATCGCGCAAAATCCAGGTATCATCTAATTTCACCCCGACTTTATGAAATTCAATTTCACCCCTGATATGCGCTAATGCTTTGGGATGTGGCGGGCTTTTGATGCTCGGATGCCGTAAGAGGGGTGTCAGACGGGCTAATGCCCCTGCCGTTTGTTGAATGCGTTGATAAATCACACCTAAGTTGAGTAAGGCGTTGGTCATCACACCCAGATACAAAAAGAATTGGGTAAAATTACCCAGCGTCATATTGCCACTGATGGTCAATAAGCCCCCGCCCAAGACGACAATCGCCGCGGTCGTCTCGCTGATGGCATTGGGCAACAAGCCGATTGGCTCATTGCGCCGTTTGAAGAACAACCATATGGCGCGATAACGCCTATTCTCATCTAAAAATTTGCCCGATATTCCCGCTTCGTTGCCAGTGGTCTTGATGGTCTGAATACCGCTCACCGAGTCTTGGACAAATGCCGCCACTACGCCCGCTTGGTCTTGGACTTTCTCGAACATCGGCGCAAGCACCGCGCCAGCGCGTATCTGAAAACTGGTCGAGACGGTCAGCACCAAAAAGACGATCAGAGCGAGGGGTAAATGCACCATCGCCATGAGGATGAAGGTCATGATGAGGATGAATAACGAACTGCCCGTACGGCTAAATCCCATGACCATCAAGCGCCATATCATCAAAATATCGCTATACATGCGTGAGATGATGTCGCCTGTGGGATAATGTTGGTAAAAATCTTGTTCCAATTCGAGCAAGTTATCAAATAACACAGCACGAATATCGTAATTTGTGCGGAAAGCGATAATCCCGCTATAATAACGCATACCATAAAATGCGCCTAAACTGATGAAGGCTAGACCCATGATGAGCAATCCATCGGTGGCAATTTGTGACAGGGGCGCACCTGTCCGTACATGGTCAATGATGACCCCGACAAGATACGGTTCAATGGCGAGTGTCACACCAGCCAACATGCTAAAGGCAGTTGCGGCGATAGCTTGGCGTTTATATCGCCAGATAAACCCCATCAACCAACGATAATTGGCGACAGGTTGCTCCGTTTTGGGTGGTTTGGACTGTTTTTCATCAGCCATACCCACAAAACCCGTTGCAGATGGGATAGACATAATTCAAGATCCCCTTTCATATGTTATTCTGGAACTTTATCGTATCAAAAAGGGGCATGACCATCTAAGACCATTATGCAAATTTGTGGGTAGTTTGAATAATTAAAGAGATAAGGATCGAATATGAAAAGATGGATAATAATCAGCATCAGCGTGTTGTGCATGGGTGTGGTGTCTATTCAAGCACAAACACGGGGTAATTGTGTGATAGATCTCAGCGCCGCCGCCGCCACACTTGTGCAAGCGCAGGCGCAAGCCAGCAGTGGCGATACAACCGCGGCTATCGCCAAAATCCAAGAATTACAAGCGCAGTTAGATGTCATCATCCGCAATTGTGATAGCGCGACCACCAGCACCACAACCACTTCCCCATCCCCAACCATCCCTGCCACCGAAATCATGATGCCAACAGCCACACCAACATCCCCAACAACGCCCACACGCTTCACCACCAGTAATGACCTATTATCGGTGCTTGTGCCTGCGGGATGGTCGGTATTGGACCAGGGGAATTCGGTGTTCATCGGCACGAGCGAGGCGGTCGCGCAAGGCTTGAGCCAATTCAATCCACCAACAGGGGATGAAGTGGGCGCAGGCTTTATTTTGGGGACGACCAGCCAAATTGCCCCGACTGTCCGTAGGGGCGGGAATTTTGTGGATGTGCTGATCGCCTATCAAACCCAATTGCGACAAGGTGGATATGCTGTGAGCGATGAATTAACCCCAACCACATGGCAAGATAAACCCGCAGGCTGGTTTGCCTTTCAAAATAACCGCATGGCGGGGGTGATGCAGGTCATCGAATTACAACCCGATGGGTTGCATTTGTTGATCTTGGTGGTCAGTTCAGCCG
>PGTJ01000387.1 GCA_002794515.1 Phototrophicales bacterium | reverse complement strand
GTGTTCATCACCCATGATAGTTATGATGGGGAAGGATTAGCCTATAGTTATGCCCACATTCAAGAATATTGGCAACATTTCAATTATATGTATTTCATCATTTATGAAAGTGCCCGTGAACCAGAATTGCTCACGTTGCTTGGCACAGATGCCGATGCTCGCCAAAATTATATCAATGCCTTTGAAATTGCCAAAAATGAAGCCATACTCAACTCGGTCAATCCCTATGCGTGGTTCAACATGGGCAGTATGTTGACCAAGCTATCTTTATATGATGATGCGGCACTCGCATTCGATCAAGCCTTTGCCATTGGGATGCCGTGGCGCACCACATGGTATCAATTCACCCCATTCGAGGCATATTATGCCGTTGGGCGCTATGCGGATGTGCTGAATATGGCGCAAACTTTGCGTAACGGCAGTAACGATTATGTCGAAGAAGCCTTTTATTATGCCGGATTAGCCCGTGCCGCTATGGGCGAGCGCGACCGCGCCATCAATAATTTTAATGCTGTGTTGAGTTTTAACCCCAATTTCACCCCCGCACGCGATGAACTGGCACGGTTGAACGGGACTACACCTTAACAACACCTTCTTTGATGAGGGGCAGAGCATGATGATAATCTGCCCCAGATGAACCATCATTACCCCTCTTGACAATTCATCAGATGTTATGCTATCTTATAGACAGTTATTATTCATTTAGGTAGAGGAGGCACATTGAATATGGTTAAGAATACAATCGCGCTTGTTGACGATGGTGTGCCTCACATCACAGTTTAATCACCACTTCCCCTAATAAAAATCCCCCAACGCGGGTCATCTTATGGCGAGATGTAGCGTGATTATCGCGCCGTGTGTGGCATACCGATCTATCCGACATACACCCTTATCGGATTCAGCATCGGGTATATTCGATACCCCACTCATCTCTTTGAATAGCATACCATAAGGATACCCAAACCGTGTCTCTTTTTGATGACGACAAATATCAACAATACGAAGACCAATTCGACCCGCTTCACAACGATCGTCAAGCACGGCGCAAACGCAAACCCAAAGCCAAGCATATCGCCAAAAAGGCGACCCAACAGGTCTTGGAAGAAATTGCCGACCTCGAAGGCTTAGAAGGTGGCTTCAAGACCACTTATGTGCCGGGGTTGTTTGAACAAGGCTGGTTATTGCAGGCACTCCAACCATTTTATGAGCAAAAACTCATCACCGATGTGTTGGGGCGGGTGAAAGGAGGCAAAGAAGCCAATGTGTATCGGTGCATGGCGCATCCCAGTACGGGCGAGACGCTCATCGCCGCCAAAGTGTACCGCCCGCGCATGTTCCGCAATTTACGCAACGATGCCATGTACCGCGAAGGGCGCGACATCCTCACGGGCAATGGCAAGGCGCTGAACAAAAAAGATGACCGCACCATGCGTGCTATCGGCAAAAAGACGGCATATGGGCAACAAGTCTCGCACACCTCGTGGCTGATGCACGAATACAAGACATTAAACACCTTGTTTCAGATTGGCGCGAGCGTCCCACAGCCCTTCGCCGCGGGCGAGAATGCCCTCTTGATGGCTTATTTTGGTGATGAGACCATCGGCGCGCCCACCTTGCACGAGATAGACCTGCCGCGGCAACATGCCAAGCGCGTCTTCGCCGCCGTCATGAGCAATATTGAGCTGATGCTCCAACACGACATGATTCACGGCGATCTCTCGGCATATAATTTGCTCTATTGGGATGATGAAGTCATCTTGATTGATTTTCCACAAGTGACCATCACCGATGTGAACAGTAATGCCCGCACCATTTTAGAGCGCGATATCACCCGCCTGTGCGATTATTTCGTGCCACGCGGTGTCTCGTGTGACCCCAGCGATCTCACTCATGCCCTGTGGCAAAAGTATGTGGGCAAGGTCGGCTTTTACCGCGAGGTCGATGTCTCGCGCACATGGGATAGCGGTGATGATGTGCAATAAATGACACCCACATCTCCAACTGCACGATGCACACCGCCACATGAATAGTTTTTATATGATGAACCCGCCACAGGACGGGAAATGCAATCCGATCCTGTGACGCGGGTTCATATAGGGGGTTGTTGCAACATGGTATCGTGTTACCCCCTTTTCGGAATGCGCCGATAGCGATACAATCATCCACAAAACATGTTTGCACCTTTTTTCACATATCAAAATTAAATTTGTTAGAAAGGTTATTTATATCCATGAGCAAAATCATCACCATCGAAAGACATATTTTAGACCAACAAAAAAATCACCCCGATGCCACAGGCGTGTTCACCAGCATTTTGTATGATATTGCGCTGGCGGCGAAGATCATCTCCAGAGAGACCAACCGCGCAGGCTTGACCAACATCATCGG
>PGTJ01000543.1 GCA_002794515.1 Phototrophicales bacterium | reverse complement strand
TTGTTCATCGGGGTCATCATCATATGTGTCATCATCTGCGACTTGTGGCGCATTTTTTTGGATGTATGCCACCGCTTTCTTGGCGAGTTCACGAATTTCGGAGTCGCTATCGGTTTTATATACCCGCGCCAAATATGGGAGTGCATCCCTATCTAACGATTTTGCCAAATAAGCTACCGCTTTTTTGCGCTTATCTGCATCAGAACTGCTGAGTGCTTGTATAATGCGTGGGTCGATCATCATCACCTCTTGAGTGGGCTATAACAATGCTTATTGTAACGCATAACCCCATTTTATGCTTGCTCTTTTGGGTGATTGACAACATCACAAATCAACTTTAAGGTGATCAAAAACAGATGCTGGAGTGATGTCATGCGCGGGATTGTGCTATTATTAACGTGTTTGTGGTTGCTATCATTAGGAAAAACCGTCATGCCCGATATTCGTATCATAACCGATATACCCTATAACCCTTCGCCAGATGTCCATCCGCGCCAAGTGTTGGATTTATATTTGCCCACGATCGACCATTTCGCGGTGGTGCTATATATACATGGCGGGGCGTGGGTCGGTGGAGATAAAAATTTATATGCCAACATCGGCAATACGTTGGCACAAGCGGGGTATGGTGTGGCGATTATCAACTATCGGCTATCGCCAGAGTATTCGCATCCTGCCCATACCCAAGATGGTGCGATGGCGGTGAAATGGCTTTCTGATCATATCGCCGATTACGCAGGAAATCCCCACAGCCTATTCCTCACTGGGCATAGCGCAGGCGGGCATATGGTCAGCTTGTTGACATTAGATCATCAATATCTGGATGCGGTGGATATTGACCGAAGCATCATCAAAGGGGTGATTGCGTATAGCGGGTTATATTGGATAGATGACTGGATTATGGGCTGGGCAAAAAATGCTTTTAGTGATGATGAGGCAGAACGGCGGGCGGCATCGCCCATTCATCTGGTCGAAAATGCGGTAGAAGCAGGTGATATCCCCCCCTTTTTGATGATTGCCTCGGAGAACGATTATCCCCAGTTATTGGTCGAACAAGCCGATATGGGCAACAAATTTGATGAATACCATGTCGCCTATACCGCCTATGTGATAGATGACCGCGACCATTTTGGCTTGGTGACGCGCATCGGCACGCCCGATGACCACACGACTGACATCATCATTGCATGGCTGAATGAGCAAAGCGAGGTGGAATGAT
>PGTJ01000571.1 GCA_002794515.1 Phototrophicales bacterium | reverse complement strand
GATTAAATTAGAGGTGGTTATTTTATGAAACGTGGAAAAGATGTACGGGTTTGTGTGATTGGCGCGGGACCATCGGGCATCACCGCCGCCAAGCATTTGCTCCAAGCGGGCATTAAAAATGTGGTTGTGTATGAACGGAATAATCAGGTCGGGGGCAACTGGATTTATTCACCAGACCCCAGCCATTCCAGCGTATACGAGACGACACACATCATCAGCTCCAAAAAGCTCTCGCAGTATCACGATTTTCCCATGCCAGCCGATTACCCCGATTATCCATCACACCAACAACTGCTCAAATATTTTCAAGATTACGCCCGTCATTTTGGTGTCGATAAAGTGATTGCGTTCAACACCGAAGTGAAGCATGTCGTTAAAACGGCTGATGAAGGTTGGGATGTCACCCTGCATGATGGACGGGTGGAACATTTCGACCATCTGTTGGTGGCGAATGGGCATCATTCCGTCCCCAAAATGCCTACCTATCCTGGCAATTTTGAGGGCGAATTCATCCACTCGCATGATTTTAAGCATAATCGCCCATTCAAAGATAAGCGTGTGTTGGTGATTGGCGGTGGCAACTCGGCATGTGATATTGCTGTCGAGACGGGGCGTGTATCGAAATTCACCGCCATTAGCTGGCGCAGGGGTTATCATATCGTCCCTAAATTTGTGTTCGGCTTGCCCCCCGATGTGATGAACGAAAAGTTCATCTTTTTGCCGTTCAAAGTGCGTGAAATTGCCAACACCATCACTTGGTGGTTGGTGACGGGGGGCAATGAAAAGTATGGTTTGCCCAAACCTAAGCACAGCATTTTATCGAGCCATCCAACAGTGAATTCGGAATTGTTGTATTTTATCCGTCATGGGCGGATTCATCCGCGCCCCGATATTGCCCGGTTGGATGGCAAGTGTGTGCATTTTGTCGATGGTCGTGCCGAAGAATATGATGTGATTGTGGCGGCGACCGGTTATAAAATTGTCACCCCGTTCTTCGATAAAGATTTCCTCGATTTCAGCGAGAGCGATGTGCCACTATTTTTGCGCGTGTTCCACCCCAATCACCGTAG
>PGTJ01000691.1 GCA_002794515.1 Phototrophicales bacterium | reverse complement strand
CGGGTTATCTCTGCTCAAGGCGGGTGGCAAGTTGGGGTATATTTTGCCCAATAAATGGATGCGTGCCAATTATGGTAAAAAATTACGCGCCTTTTTGGATGAAAAACACATCTCCCGTGTGGTGGATTTTGGCGATTTGCCCGTTTTTCCAGATGCCACCACCTATCCGAGTTTATTGTTTTTGGATAACGCCCCAAAATCCGACACATTTTATGCCACCAACGCCAACACGTATGATATGCAATCCGATTTAGCCGATTTTGTCCGTGATAACGAATACACCGTTGCGCGTGAACACTTGCGGGCGGATGGTTGGTCATTGGCAAAAAGCACAGGTCAAGCGTTGCTATCTAAATTGATGGCGACAGGCACACCGCTTGGCGAATACGTGAACGGAAAAATTTTTTACGGCATCAAAACGGGTTATAACGAGGCATTTGTGATTGATGAAGCAACACGGAATAAACTCATCGCCCAAGACCCGCGTAGCGCAGAGGTGATAAAACCGTTCCTCACGGGGCGCGATATTAAACGTTACGAAGCGCCCAAGGCGGAGAAGTATG
>PGTJ01000204.1 GCA_002794515.1 Phototrophicales bacterium | reverse complement strand
GTGCCAAGCATTGCCACTGCTCTTTGTATTTTTGTCAATGCCTTGTCAAGATCGGTGCGCCACACATTACGACCATCCACCACACCGACAGATAATATCTTATTTTGTGGCAATTGCGCCAATACATCATCGAGCTGTTCAGATGCGCGAACTAAATCGATATGCAATCCAGCCACAGGCAAATTGACCGCGAGTGCGAGATTATTGCCCAATGCGCCGAAATAAGTGGTCAACATCAGCCGAATGTGTGCAACTTGGCTGAGATATTGATAGGCTTCATGATATGCCTGATGCGCTTTTTCATCTAAATCGAGAACCAAACAGGGTTCATCTATTTGTATCCAATCTGCGCCAGCTTCGGCTAATCGTCTTAAAATGTCCTCATAAACTGGCAGTAGGTTAAAAAGTTCATCCAGTGGTGAGATGGATTGTGGTGCAATGCCAATTTGGTCAATGGAGATAACATGGCTCACCGTCTTGCTCAGAAGCAAATACGACACCGGACCCAACAAAACAGGACGGGTATGAATGCCCGCCGATTTTGCTTCGATAAATTCATCAATAATTTTGGTGGATGTGAGCTTGAACACCTGCCCTTGCCCAATTTCGGGGACGATATAATGATAATTGGTATCGAACCACTTGGTCATCTCCATCGCTGGAATATCAAAACCATCTTTTTGCACACCACGCGCCATAGCAAAATACACATCCAGAGATTGTGTATCTAATGCGTTATAACGAGCAGGGATTGCGCCAACCATCCAAGTCGTATCTAATACATGATCATAAAACGAAAAATCGTTAGATGGGATAACATCCATCCCCGCCTCGCGTTGTAATTGCCAGTGCATCATGCGGATTTGTCGACCTTGTGCCACCAATTCATCCGATGAAATTTTGCCCGACCAATAGCTTTCTAATGCGCGTTTCAATTCGCGTTTTGCGCCAAAACGCGGGTATCCAAGATTTGCGACAAGCGTCATGTGTCATCACTCCTTTATTATATTTACTAATGATGGAACAGGGACGGGTTGGTTGTGTTGATATTCATAAATGGTGCATTATCCATCTTATTCATCCCAGCTTAACCCACCTGATTGATATTCTGTCACACGGGTTTCAAAGAAATTTTTCTCTTTGGTGAGGTCGATGGTCTCGCTCATCCACGGAAAGGGGTTTGGCGAGCCATATTGTGGCGGAAGCCCAATGCGCTCCAAACGGCGATCGGCGATATGTTGAACATAATTACGGAATAAACCCACATTTAGCCCCAGAACACCTTGTGGCAGGCAATCTTGTGCAAAGGCAACTTCTAGCTCAACACCTTCTCGGATCATATTGATGATTTTTTGTTGATATGCGCTCGTCCACAGGGCAGGATTTTCGGTTCTGATGCCATTGATGAGGTCAATCCCAAAGTTCAGATGGATGGTCTCATCGCGCAGGATATATTGAAATTGTGTGCCGATGCCAGTCATCATGTTACGCCGATGGAATGATAACATCATCACGAATCCGCTATAAAAGAAAATGCCCTCCATAATGATATAAAACGCCACCAGATTTTCGATGAATTGTTGTAATCCTTCGATGGTTTCGGTGGAGAATGTTGGGTCATATAGATTGCGTGTATAGCGCATCTCGAATTCATCTTTATCGGCAACGCTGGGAATTTCGCGGTACATATTGAAAATTTCGCTTTCGTCTAATCCCAAACTTTCTACGATATAAAGAAAAGTATGGGTATGAACAGCTTCTTCAAATGCCTGACGTAACAGATACTGCCGACATTCAGCATTGGTCACATACTTAAAAATGGCGAGTGTGAGGTTATTCGCCACAAGGCTTTCTGCGGTTGCAAAAAAGCCAAGTGTGCGTTTAATAACCAAGCGTTCACCATCGGTCAATTTGCCCGATTTCCACAATTGAATATCATTTTGCATCGGCACTTCATCGGGGATCCAATGATTCGCCAAACCATTGCGATAATGCTCCCATGCCCAATGATATTTGAGTGGCATAATCTGGTTGACATCAATATGCTCACAATTAACCAATCGCTTTTCGGTTACAGCAAAGCGTCTTGTATTTGTCATCATTTCTACTGACATGCCTCACAATCTTCATCATCAATTGTGCAATTTGCATCGTTCATCTCGGATAGACCACGCACCACTTGAATGGTGCTGGATGCGCTTTGATTTTTCATCCAACGGGGTTGTATGCCATAACGATTCACATCCAATGTTGATTTTTCGACTTGTGTGGCGGCTAATGTCCGCAAATAATAGGTGGTTTTTAAGCCACTGCGCCACGCCAACAGATATAACGCGCTCAATTTGCGCCCATTGGGTTCATGCACATACAAATTGAGCGACTGCGCCATATCAATCCACTTTTGCCGACAACTGGCGGCGCGGATTAACCATTCGGGTTCAATTTCAAATGCCGTCTTATAACGTTGTTTTATCGAATCGGGGATGCGCTCGATCGGCTGAATAGAACCGTCATAATATTTCAAATCAGAGAGCATATCGGCATCCCACAAATTCAAGGCTTTTAGGTCTGTGAGCAAAAACGTGTTGATGCTGGTGAATTCGCCCGACATATTGCTTTTGACATGCAACAATTTATAATCTGGCTCGATAGACTGGCTCACGCCGATGATATTGGCAATGGTGGCAGTGGGGGCAATCGCCAACACTTGGCTATTTCGCATCCCATATCGGGCGATAGCCTCGCGCACAGGCGACCAATCCAAGGTGGTGGTGCGATTCATCTCGATAGGCACACCGCGCTCAGCTTCTAATAAATCGATGGTATCAATGGGCAATAATCCACGACTCCACTTTGAGCCGTCATAACTCGCATAACGACCGCGCTCATGTGCCAATTCAGCCGATGCCAAAAAGGCATAATAGCTGATGGTCTCCATGCTCACATCGGCAAAGGTCACCCCGGCTTGGCTGGCGTAGCTGATGCCAAGTTTATGAAGCGCATCCTGAAAACCCATCACCCCCAATCCAATAGGACGGTGAAGCTGGTTGGCATTTTGGGCTTCTGGTGTCGGGTAGAAGTTTAGATCAATGACGTTATCCAACATTCGCACAGCGAGCCTGATGGTATGAGCCAACCTATCGGCATCTAATACACCATGTTGGATATGTGCCGCCAAATTGATTGAGCCTAAATTACAGACTGCTGTCTCATCATTCGATGTATTGAGCAGAATTTCTGTACACAAATTGCTATTATGGATAACGCCAGCATGATCCTGTGCAGAACGCACATTGGCGGGGTCTTTCCATGTGAGCCATGGATGACCTGTCTCGAAGAGGCGGGTAATCATTTTGCGCCATAGTTCCATTGCAGAGATGCGTCGCCACAACCGCATTTTGCCTTGATCAGCGAGGCGCTCATATTCGATATATCGCTGTTCAAATGCCCGTCCATATAATTCATGTAAATCGGGTGTTTCGTCTGGGCTGAATAATGTCCACTGCTCATCTGCTATAACACGCTTCATGAACAAATCTGGAATCCAATTGGCGGTGTGCATATCATGTGTGCGACGGCGCTCATCACCCGTGTTCTTGCGTAAATCTAAAAATTCTTCGATGTCGATATGCCATGTCTCTAAATAGGCACAAACTGCCCCTGCCCGCTTGCCACCTTGATTCACGGCAACGGCGGCATCATTCGCCACCTTGAGGAATGGCACAATCCCCAAACTTTTGCCATTTGTGCCATTAATCCGTGCGCCCATGCCACGCACCCGCGTCCAATCATTGCCCAATCCACCCGACCATTTCGATAACATGGCGTTGTCTTTGATAGACTTAAAAATATGTGCCAAGTCATCATCGACTGTTGTCAGAAAACACGATGATAATTGCGGATGTGTTGTGCCAGCATTGAACAATGTCGGCGTGGAATTGATGAAATAAAATTGTGAAAGCAAATCATAAAATTGCCCTGCTCGTGTTTCGCGCTCTGTTTCATTGAGCGCCACCCCCATAGCAACACGCAACCACATCAATTGAGGCAATTCAAAGCGCCGTTCATCTTGGTGCAACAGATACCGATCATAAAGTGTTTGTAAGCCCGCATATTGAAATTGCAAATCACGTTCAGGATGCAAATAGCCCCTCATTTGCTGTAAATCAAAATGTCGCAATTCGGGTGTCATACGCCCAACACGGATGCCTGTTTCAAAATAGGCATCAAAACAACGGCGATATACATCTTCTGCCTGACGAAATGTGGTGGGTTCTCCTAACACCTCGCTATAAATGAGGTTGAGCAACAACCGTGCCGTGACAAAAGCAAAGGATGGGTCGCGCTCGATATGCGCCCGTGCCGATAAAATCATCGCCTCTGCGATCTCTCGATGAGATGCACCGACATATAAATTGGCATTCACTTCATCCACAAGCTGATCCACCGAAATTGTGACATCTAATCCGGTATAAGCATCGGCTATCACATTCTTTATGGTGGTTATCTGTAAATTGATTGGGTCTTGCTGAGCGAACATAAGCCATCTCCAGAGAATAAAAAATGCTCACCCTGCAATCAGGATGAGCATCGAATAATCGATCGTATCAGGTGTAAAACTTACACCACAACTCGCTCAACCCTTTGACGCGAAGGGTAATATGGACGATACATTTGTAGACAGGCATTCGGACTATAACCGTTGCGCGACAGTGGCGGATTTTCACCGCGCTTTCCCTGATATTTCAGCTACCCACGACAGGTTAGCTCTACAAATCATTTTTGATTGTTTAGGATGGGTGTATTGAGATATATCTCAACAACCACAATTCGAGTATATCAGAATGTCTGATGATGCACAATTACGAAATTCGGCATGAGCGATAGTGGCAAAGACAAACCAAATTGTTGGGATAGGTGTAATCGAAGCGCCAAAATCCTGCGTACGATACATGGCTGTACCGTCACTTTGTTGGTACTTTAGTTTGGTTACGATGAAATGTCAACACAACCTAATTATCGCAAGATGACCTATACATCATGATATGACATCATCTACACAGATTTAGAGATAGATGACGATTGACGGGCTTGCCCCATGCCTATAGTAGTATAGCGCCCTAC
>PGTJ01000047.1 GCA_002794515.1 Phototrophicales bacterium | reverse complement strand
GCTCAACAGTAGATTATAATGCTGATCGAGATGGTCATTGCGCCCTCGCAATTGCTGGATGATTTTTTCCAGTTCTGCATAATCGACTTCGATACGATCGGTCATTTGTATTTCCCCCACAGGATTTGATTATGGTGTTGGCATTAATATTAAGCGAAACGAATCGAGCATATAGGCAAACACCGATTCGTATTGGGCTTCTTGCTCGAGGCGTGTGGCGGTAAACAAAAAAAACAAGTTGCCCAACACATAAAATCGTTGTGTTTGCACAATTACATCGTCACTACTCGGACGTGTCCATTGATAACAACGCTCAAATATGCCACGTTCACGGTTATCGGTCTCTTTCAAGACACGATAACCGGGCAATTGTGCTTGTTGTGCGCTGAGGGTCTCGGAGGCTAATTTATCTATCGTCACACTATCGTCTACGGCGCGTATCGCCACCATCACATTGGGACGTACGCCTTGCGGATTATTCGCACCTAAAAAAATGACCTGATGCTCTGGCGAAGAGGTGATAAGCCATTCTGTTGGTGTCTGGATAGTAAAACCCGCCCCGATAAATTCCATATATTCCATGCACGATACCTCTCAGATAAATGCGCTTAAAACAAAGTATCCACTAAATCGGCAAAGGCATTAATCGCCTGTAGCGCGGTAGCAATGGCATTTTGGGTGGTATGAACCAAATCTTGCAATTGGGCTTGACCCGTATTGAAGAAATCTTTGAAGAAATCTTTGATATTGCCAATATCCCCAATACCACCAACACCACCAAGCATCGCCCCTTTGCCTGTCACTTTACCACTCAGTGGATCGAAATTTCCACCTGTTGACGGTGCATTAAGCGCAGTTGTGGCATCACGAATGGTATTGAACCCATTGGCGACAGCTCCCCCCCTAAAATTGAGTTGTTCAGAAGCGAAACTAGATGCACCACCGCCACCTCCAAAACCACCGCCTCCACCTCTGCCACCGCCGATACCACCTTCTGAGCCACTTGTGCCACTTGGCATAACACTACCATCGCCAAATTGACCGCCCGCGCCACCTGTGCCACCGATACCGCCCGCGCCACCTGTGCCACCGATACCGCTCGCGCCACCACTGATACCGCCTATACCACCCACACCACCAACAGCACCACCCTTGAACAAATTACCTGCTTGTTCTTCGGACTGGCGGTATGCTTGGCTGACTTGCTTGAGAACTTGACTGGTACGAGTCAATACATCATATAACCGACGCATAGAGGGCATAGCGCGGTCGTCAAATTCTGCAAAGAAATCGTCCGATGCCTCCCCTTTCCATGAGTTGCGTAATCCATCCATCGATTGACGCAGACGATTAATCTGACTTTCTATTGTCTCTGCACGTTGTGCTAAAAGCCCTCCCAGCTTTTCAAGTTGTGCATAATCCACTTCAATGCGATCTGCCATTCAACAATCCTTGTCCTTGCCCTAACAGGGCATACACTAAGTCGGGATATGGAAAGTTAAGGTAATCCTCCCTACTTTGATTGTATCACCATTTTTGATTGGTGTAGGCTCTGACTTTGTTAATATTTTGTCATTTAAGAAAGTTGGGTTATCTTCTCGTAATGCTTCTATTAAGTAATTTCCGCCTGCTTCAATGATTCGAGCATGTTGACGCGAGACACTATTGGTCTTGTCGATATTGGCTAAGTTAATCTCGACCGATGTAGTGGCATCGCTCAAAGCCCGTCCGATGAGTGCTGTGCTACGACTAATATCGTAACGATTGCCAGTTTCTTCTTCGACCAAATACGCCCGTTTTTCACTGCGAATTTGTGTGCCTTTGAATTGTTGTTGTTTGCGTTGCCTGCGTCCAAAGACCAAATCGGTGCCATTGCCCAAACCCAATTCGCTCAATGAGGCTTCTGGCTTCAGCTCTTTGCGCGTGCCTTTGAGAGCGAGCGCGTACTCGTTTTCATCGAGCAGGTTAAATTCTTTGCGAACCTCATCAATCAGGTCTTGAATCGTGATGCTATGCAAGACCAACACATTATGAATGGGATAATCATCGAACAAATCAGATGCAATCGTCATTTCGAGATAATCGCTCATGAGTTATCATCACCTTCTTTTTCAGATACGGTTTGTTTAGACATGGCTTGTTTGATCTCATCCAAATTCAGTTTGAGTTTGCGAGCAAGGCGTTCTGGTGGATATTCATTTTGGATGAGGGCGATGGCGACCGCCTTGATATCGACATTCAGTTCCTCGAACACTGGCAACATATCAAATTCACCAACGGCTTGCGCGATGAGCGCCAGTTCACCCATTCCATCTAATGTAGCGACAGCGGCTTTGATATTGTCGACATCACCGGCATACATCTCTTCATATTGTTTAGCAATCATCTCTTTGATGCGGTCATGCAGAGCTTCACCAAAGACCAATTCCACCGGTGGAGGCGCAACAATCAATGGCGCAGGTGCTGGTTTTGATGTGGATGGTGTGGCGGTCATGTTCGTGTTATAACCATTCGATGACCCATTGGCGCTGGCTTGAATATCTTCTTCAGATAATGGGGGGAATTCCCATGCAGGGGTATCTGCCCATGTGGTGCGAATTTCCGAGACCCATTCGTCCATCATCTTGATAATTTGTTCTTCGACATCCAATGGTTCGCCCATCGCGCCCACTTCGACCACAGGATAGGGTGTAGCGACTTGCAAAACGCTCACCCGCCCCGACAAGATGAGGAATGCCCGCCCAACGGGGAGTTCTGCCTCTTGTAATTTGCGTGGAACACGGGCATTAAAGGGACTATTGGTGGCGGTATTGGCATCTAGCGACAAGCCATAACGCGATTTGGCGATATTTTTACGCAAATCATCGGTCGCCGAGCTACCACCTGCCGACCAAGCAACAATAAAATGCAAACCATCTGCGCCGAATTTGCGCGATAAATCTGCCATATCGGATTGTTGTTGATTATTGGCGAGGTCTTTGAAATCATCATAATTATCAATCATGACGTAAATATCGGGCTTCTTGCCCGGTTGGGCATAAATTTTTTGCAGATGCGCGATGAGGGTCGGCATTTCATCTTTATTTTGTTCGGATATGGCATATGCCACATGAGGCAAATCGGCGAGGGTATATTTGCCACCATAATCGAACAAGCGCTTCGAGGCATCGATGACAATTATTCGCACATCAGCCGGTGAATACATCATCGACATGCCAATCACCCAGCTTCGCAAGGTGGTGGTCTTGCCAGAGAACGGTTGCCCAACAATCATGAAATGCGGACCCTGTTTTTGCAAATCGACAACGACATGTTGCAATTCTGCCATCTCGATGCCGAGCAAAGTCTCGATACGTCGCCCCTTTTGATAAGTGTTGATGATATCTTCCAGTGGCAACAAATCTTGTAGCACCTGAATCGGCTCTGGACGGCGACCCTCACCCCAAGCGGTTTGCATCTTGTCATATAACCAGATGATGCCCGCGTTGGTATCGGCTTCTGCACCTTCCTCTAACGGGGGTGTGAAATCAATCGGATCGGCGACTTGGAATTCCAATACACGCCGTTCGACAATGGCATAACCACGACCAGGGACATCATCCAAATCGACCGCCACACGCCCAACAACCGATGAATAATCGCCAAATTCAGCGAGTTTGAGCGTCATGCGTTCATTAAACAAGCTGAACAATTTGCCTGGGATGGCATTCACCTGTTCGGCGGTGATAACGAAATAAATGCCACTATTGCGCCCATCGCGCATGAGCGAGAGCAAATCGGGGAATAAATCTTCGTAATTTTCGCGGAATTCAGCGAAGCTATCGATGATCACCAAAATGGCGGGGTAGGTATCGGGCTTGGTGGCGTTATATTCAATAAAACCACCCGCTTCGGCAAAGAGTTGAGCGCGGTTATTCGCCCAATACCGTAATTTACGCAACAGGCGCTCGACACGTTCTGCTTCGGATGGGGTGATGATAGCACCGACATGTGGCAAGCCCTTGAGCAATTCTAAACCACGACCACCAAAGTCGAGGGCATAAATTTGCAATTCATCTGGGGAATGGTCGACGACCAATGCCGTGACGAGGGTGCGTAAGAAGGTCGATTTCCCCTTGCCTGATGCGCCAAATAAGAGTGTGTTCCCTTTTTTCAAATCGACAAACAAAGGCATCTGGCGGGCTTCGTATGGATTATCAATCAAGCCGATTTTAGCGCGAAGTGTTTTGGGATTATCCCAATCGACAGACGACCAATAATTGCGCTCATTAATCCATTCAATGAGTGTGGGATTGAGTGGCAGATGGATATTTTCGGCTTGGATGAGCATCGGACCTTCCTCTTTGCCCTCTTCTTCGGCTTCGAGTTTCGCCATCATATCATCGGTATCGACCTGACGGATCATCATGGCAGGTGTAATGCGTGTGGCATTCAGGGGCAACCAAACAGGGAGCGGATCTGGCCACGGTTTATCTTGCTTTTTGATGACATCTGGATTTTCTTGTGCGACTCGATGACACACCTCCACCACCATATCGGCGATGTTCTTTTCATCGGCGCTTTTCACTTTCTTACGTTTTTCACGCCGTCTATCGCGCCAAATAACTTTCGTCCTCTCGGTCACTTGGGCATTCACATTATATGGCGAACTGGCATACGCAACCTGCATCAACTGGGCATTATCGTTACCGATTTGCAAATAGGCACGACCTGGCACATCGGTCGGCAGGAATGCCGCATCAGAGGCACGCAACAATTCACGGCTATCCTCTGGTGTCTCGACACGCAGGCACAATTTGAATTTGATATTGGCGCGCATTTGGTCTGTGACCGCGCCCGTTGGACGTTGTGTGGCGAGAATGAGATGCACCCCTAACGCACGACCAAGACGGGTGATACTATCGAGTTCACCCTTAAATTCGGGCATTTCTTTGACCATCTCGGCGAATTCATCGATGATGACAAACAAGAAGGGGAATGGCTGATTCCCATTTTCGTAACCGATATGATACCCTTTTGCCCGATAATCGACGATATGTGACACTTTTTTGCTGGCGAGCAAGGCACTACGGCGGTTCATCTCTGATTTCATGGCGATGAATGTCCGTGCGCCTGCTGTACCGCTCAGGTTGGTGACGATGTTGACCACATGGGGCAATTTCTCGAACATCTTGAACGCCGTACCACCTTTGAAGTCGACAAGCACGAAATTCACGGCGCTGGGGTCGTAGCGCATCGCCAAGCCTAAAATGAGGGTGATGAGCAATTCCGATTTACCCGAACCCGTTGTCCCTGCGATCATGCCATGCACACCATCACCTGCGGCAGAAAAGGTGATCTCGCGGATTTTATTGCCGGGCATCAAGCCGATGGGCGCACGCATCCATTCGGAATTATCTTTGTGGCGCGACCATTCCCATCTATCCAACAAGGGTTTCGCCATTTCATCGACACTACCGAGATTTTTATGCAAATCCATGAGCAAAATACTAGATGCCAGACCCGCCGTACCGAATGTGGAGCGCACCGATAGCGACTCTAGCTTGCGAGCAAAACCATGTTGGGCGGTGGTCTCGTCTATGGTATCTGCCTTGCCGATAAAGCGGGTGCTATTCAGCCCGACTTCGGCATAACGGAATAATACGCCCATCTCGGTGACACGATTGCCATCCACCTCGACCAATGTATCGACTTCGATGACCGTCTCGGCTTGGCTAGGGATATAACTGGCATTGGGGGTGAGGAATAAAATACTCACACCGAGTTCTGTACCACGCCGTAAAATGAGCGATACCGCCTCTTCAGATTGCACATCCTTCATGGGCGAATTGGGGTCATCTAATGACAATTCATCGACCACCACTAAGAGGAACGGCAAGGTGACATCACCGCTATCTTTATCTGCCATCCGCACCAAACGGCGGTCGAGGTCGGCTTTGATCATCTCCCAGAAGGGGGCAGGATTTTTGGGGTCGAAATACAGTTGGTCGCCACGCATAATTTGGTCTTGTTCATCTCGTTTACCACTGGTGCAATGAGGCAACCAACGCGCCCATTGCCATTGTGTGGCGGCTTTTGGTGGAGCATAGATATACACACGGGTATCGGTGGGAGCATGAAAAGCGGTGAAATGGGTGAGCATCCCACGCACAAATTCATAAATTTGTTTTTCGGCTTTGGTTTTATCGGTAGCACCCATCGACCCACAAATGCCGATCGAATGACGGGCAGGCAACACCCGATCGCCACCTAAATGTTGTGGACGTAAGGGGATGGTGATTGGCACATCTTGGACAAACAACGAGTCTTCTGCCAATTTTTTGGCTTCATCCATCAATGGATCTTCATGATTTTCTGCCATTTGGATGGTATAAACAACGGTCGAAGGCAATACCCCCAAACCCAAGCGCACCACGCCAAAATCACGATCAGAGGTACGCCGTTCCCAAAGCCGGGTGCCAGAGCGATTATCTTTGGCATCGGGCATCTTCTCGGTATTTTGGGCAATTTGCAACACCGTTTCGATGTTCGGGTAATTATACAGGTAAAAATTGCGTTGCATATCATGCGAGGCTTCCATGTCTTTCCGCAATTGGGTGAGCCGTTGTTTATACGACTCGCGTTTTTCTTTCATGACACGCGCATCGCGGAAATACATCCACACCGCCAAACCAGATGAGGCAATGACCGAGAGCGCCATTGGCAACACCATCAACAAATTACTACGTTGCCCCGTTGAAGAGACAATCACATAACCAATAATGGTGACGAGGGGCAAAAAGGTCTGGATAAGCGGTTGCCCCTGTTTGTCTTCGACAGGGGGAGGCGGAATCTCGACCTCTTCCTGCGGAAGGTCTGGTTGAATCCGTGGGGGTCTGTTAATTAATCTATTTTGTTGGTCGCTCACAAAATCCCTGCCTTCTCTACTTATCTATGATGAGTTATGCAAGTTTGCTTGACACATAGCGTCACAATGAGTAATCTATGAGTGATGCTACATGCTAATTGTGGCACGGTTAGAAAATTATGTCAAACAAAAATATCAAAGAAGGTGATAGCGATGAAGCATATTTGTACCCAATGTGGGCGAATTTCACCCGATGGTAATTTGTGGTGTCAGGAACGGCAATGCCTAGCAGAGCGCAAGCCCATCATTTTTGATGCGGGCGACAATATCGGCGACATCAGCATCACCCGCAGACTTGCCGTCTTACGCACGGCGGCATTTTATGAAGGCATCCGCGCCGATGAGAAAATCCTCATCAAAATGGCGCATAGCGATCGTGTCAGCCAAGATAAGTTGCGTTACGAAGCCAAATTATTGGCACATCTGCAAAGCATCCGCCCACATCCCAATTTCCCCACCCTCATCACACCGTATCGTGGCGCAAGTGTATATGACCGCCCATATGGCAAAATCGGCTTCCAGAACGAGACCAAATATTTCATGTTATTCGAGCATGTCTCTGGCGAATTTTTGCGTGATGTGTTGCGTGTATCTCCCTTCCCATGGAATCGATATGCCCATTATGTTGTGCGCGGGGTATCGGCGGCAGTGATGTTCATGCACGAAAATCAAAAATTACACCTCAATCTCTCGCCCGATATTGTATATATCCGCACCGATATGGATGGCATCCCACGCCCATTATTGTTCGATTTTGGGCTAGATGACCCCGAACTCATCGCTCACGCCCGTCAGATCATCCATCCCTCTTATATTGCCCCCGAATTACTCATGATGCCCCGCGCCAGTTATCAGACCGATGTGTATGGCTTGGGCTTGATGATGTATGAAATGCTCATGGGCGAACCTGCCTATTCGTTCAAGTCGCGTCATGATGAGATGATCTGGGATGATGTGAGCAAGGGGAAAGTCGTCCCCATTAACCGCACCGACTTGCCCAACCCCGAAAAACCAGAATACCGCGATGGCAATACGGTCATCATGAGCGCTATCCAAATCAATCCCGCCATGCGTCAGCCCGATGTCGCCGTCTTTGCCCATGAGATGTATCGCTTGTTTGGGGATATTCCCCCAGAACGCAAACGCCGTTTCTCGTGGCTCAATCGGCGCAATGCCGCCATTGTCGGCTTGGTGGTGGTGATCATCATCGTGCAATTGATTGTGATTAGCGCCGTATTCACGGGCAACACGCCGATGGCATAATCTATACTAAAACGGGTAGGCACAATCCCTACCCCCACCTGTTCTCATTCAAACATCGGAAGCATCACGGGCGATTGCACCCGTCTCATTGTCATTTCAACATACTCAGGGACTAACTCTAAACCGACAAAATGACGATTGAGTTTTTTGGCTACCCAAGCTGTTGTACCTGACCCCATAAATGGGTCTAATACCACATCACCAATTTTGCTACCTGCCAAAATGCAGATTTCGACCAATGCAGGGGGAAAAACGGCAAAATGCGCCTGACGAAATTTGCCAAGGGGAATTTCCCATACAGTGCGTTTGTTACGCCCTAATGGATGAAAGGCTTGATCCCAGCGTCCATCATGTAAATTAGGATTGTTTTTATTTTTACCTTGTTCTGGTGTGCTACCGCGTTTACCAAGATGATTTCTGCCACCCCGCATTTTCGATTTTGATGTAAATGTGACATGTGGTTCACGAATCGCATCGGCATTGTAGTAATATTGGGCGGATTTCGCCAATAGGAAGATGGTTTCGTGAGCAGTGGTCGGACGATTTTTAACCGATGATGGCATGGCATTTGGCTTATGCCAAATAATTTCACTGCGTAAAAACCATCCTGCATCTTGTAAAGCTAAGGCGACCCGCCATGGAATACCCAATAATTGATTATTGCGATAGGTATCTCCTAAATTAAGCCATACCGTCCCATCATATTTGAGGACACGTTTTAACTCGTCAAAGAGGGTTACTAATTTGGTCACATACTCGTGTGGGTCTTTCTCACGCCCAAATTCTAAATCAGATGATATTTTCGATGTAGCGGTATATTCCCGATGACCAAAATACGGTGGGCTGGTGATAATGGTTTGGATAAAATTGCTCGGTAGCGTCTTAGATGTTGACCAGCTATCACCACAAATCACAGTATTCAGGATGGAATCAATCAGATTATCAGTCATATCTTTCAGCCTTCTCGTGATTTCGGTTTTAACTTGCCATTGAACACATTTGCGATAAATGTATTTAACCCAATTTGTGCTTCGTTGTCAAAGGTTACAAATTCACTTGGCGCTAAATCTATCACCACCAAATGGTCAACTAAATTCGTTAAAGTATCGGTTTCGCGTTTCGCCCAATTCTTTGCCACAATTACAACCATAAGATAATCGGTTTGAAAAGATTGGATAACCGACATCGCCGATACAATGTCACGGGTGAATAGGTGGGCATGTCCGCCACCTTCCGTCTCGCGGGTTTTAATCGGGATTAAAATACGACTCACAATTTCGGACTGTGTATTGAGCAAATCAATGGCTAAATCAAATGTTTCGTTGCCAATCGTCACCTGTTTTTCTGAGATTTCGACACCCTGATAAATCCCATAATGACGATGCGTGGTGAAATAGTTCTGAATGGCAATAATCAGCGCCCTACGGACAACCGCCTCACGTTCATGCCCTTTGATGCTCCGCCGAGACCCCTCAAGGCGGTCAATAATAACTTCTCGCAGAGCATCCCAAGAAAATGTTTTAACAGTCTGACGATACGCAATAATCAATCTGGATAAAACATCTATTTCGGCTTTGATTCGGCTCATGCCAGATTCTTTGACGATTTTGATAATGAGTGGATTCAACCGTTGTTGGGGGGCATCTCGAATGAGCCATGCGAAAAAATAGAAACAGGCTTTTGAATGCGGATAAGACCGACCAACACCATCAAATAGTAGGGGCAAATTACCCATTGCAGAATAACAAGTGTCTATACCTAAACGGATATGGTCAAGTGATAGTTGTTGTAGAAGCGCATCCAGCGATTCTTCATGCCCGAATACCCGTTGAAATTGTTCTTCTACCCAAGAATAAAACGGTTTCGCTTGGTCAGCTAAATTTGCCAAATCCACCAAGCGCAAATGTGATATATCTACGCCTGCTATCACCAAAATATCCATGATTAAGCCTATACAGGTCGCCTCAGAAACAACACACTGCGCGTCACCTCGATGCACACCACACCATGCTGATTTTTGCCGATATGCTTGAGCGTCACAATGCCCCTATCGGGTTTGGATGCGCTTTCGCGCTTGCTGATGACATGCGTCTCGACATACAACGTATCGCCATGATACATCGGATGCGGATGGACGACATGCTCATAACCCAAATTGGCGATGATCGTGCCAGCCGTTAAATCGTTGACCGTCAGTCCAACCAGCAAACCCATTGTGAAAATACCGTTGACAATCCGCGCACCGAACTGGGTATCTTTGGCAAAATCTTCGTTCAAATGCAACGGCTGATTATTCATGGTCAATGCGCTGAATAACACATTATCCATCTCGGTGATGGTGCGCCCAATGGGATGTTGGATGACCATGCCAACTTCTAAATCATCAAAATATTTGCCTGCCATCAGAATTTCCTTCTATAAAATTTTTTGATATATACAAACTATCCTGTTTATTATAACAACACCCACCCCAATTGTGTGGCGCGGATGACGGCTTCGGTGCGACTTTGGGCATCCAATTTGCTCAAAATGGCATTGACGTGAAATTTGACGGTGTTGGGGCTGATGCCCAAAATGCGGGCGATTTGCTTATTTGGCAAGCCCGCCGCCATGTGTTGTAGCACTTGCATCTCGCGGGGGGTCAGGCTTTCGCTGGTGGCGGATAGGCGCGTATCGGCTTCATCCGATGGAGTCAATATAACCGATATGGCGGGGTCTATCACCATCAGACCCTCGCGTAACGCCATCAACCCGACCATCACCTGCCCTGCCGAGAGGGGGTGTTGCAACATCATGCCCATCGGCAAGTGGTCGCCGATGAGTGGGCGCATGGTGTTCCAGATGCGCCCCGCCTGCGCCACATCCGACAGTAAAAATAAAATCGGCACGCCTAAATCGGTGCTTGGCAAATTGGGCATCTCATCGCCCACCAACCACACGAGGCTATCGGGGCGATACACATCTAACAGTTGGGCAGATAATTCATCAGGGCTGGCTTGGGCGATGATGCTCAGGTTATCGGCACTTTGTAATAAGGCAGATAACCCCATGCGCACGAGCAATCGCTCACCGACCACCAACAGGCGAATATCGGTATGTAAATTCATGTTTGCTATCCTCATCTATATGTTTTTCAGCATAAAGATATTGAATAAGAATTGCATTTTAATCAGCTTTTTTTCAGACAAATTGTATGAAAAACTAGGCAATAATTCCGACATCATGTAGAATACATCTATAAAAACAGTCCACATCCACACAGCAACTAAAAAGGAAAAGAATTTATGATTATTGGCATTCCAAAAGAAATTAAGACAGATGAATATCGGGTATCGTTGCCCCCATCGGGTGTGCGCGAATTGGTGGCGCATGGGCATCAGGTGTTGGTCGAGACGGGCGCAGGCGCGGGCAGTGCCTTCGGCGATGCCGAATATACCCTGGCAGGGGCGACTATCGTCCAAAGTGCCGAAGAGGCATGGACACGCGCCAATATGGTCATCAAAGTGAAAGAACCACAACCGAGCGAATATGCCTATATGCGCGAAGGGCTGATTTTATTCACGTATTTGCACCTCGCCGCCGCCGAAGACTTGACCCATGCCATGATCAACAGTGGTGTGACGGGCGTGGCATACGAAACCGTCACCGATAAAAAAGGCATGTTACCCCTCTTAGAGCCGATGAGCGAGGTGGCGGGGCGCATGGCGACACAAGTCGTGGCGCAATACCTGACGAAAACGGTTGGTGAACGGGGCATTTTGATGGGTGGTGTGCCAGGGGTCAAGCCCGCTAATATTGTGATCTTGGGTGGCGGGACAGTCGGTATGAACGCCGCCAAAGTCGCCTTAGGCATGGGGGCGAGCGTCACCGTGTTGGATATTAATATCGATCGCCTGCGTTATTTAGACGACACCATGCACGGACGATTGACCACCATGTATTCCAATTCGGGCAATATTGCCGATGTCATCACCCAAGCCGATGCGGTGATTGGTGCGGTGCTGATTGTTGGCGCAAAAGCCCCTCACCTCATCACGCGCAGTATGCTCTCGTCCATGCCGACCGGCAGTGTGATTGTGGATGTGGCGGTCGATCAGGGCGGTTGTGTAGAGACCACCCGCCCCACCACCCATAGCAACCCCACGTATATCATTGATGGTGTAGTGCATTATGGTGTGGCGAATATGCCAGGGGCAGTGCCACGCACATCCAGCCTCGCGCTATCGAATGCCACCTTGCGTTATGCGTTGCGCCTCGCCGATATGGGCTTGAAAGATGCGTTTGCCGGTGATGCAGGTTTGGCGAATGGGCTGAATATCCATCATGGCAAAGTGACCCACCGCGCTGTTGCCGAGACATTCAATCTGGATTATGTAGATGTGCAGGTGGCATTGCGCTAAACAACCACATCCCTCAATCTCTTTTTAACATGCCAGATGCCGTGTGCGTCTGGCTAGAGATAACACAACAAGCGATCAACAAAAAAAGCCCCTTCAGTGGGCTTCTACATATCATGCCCCATCGGCATGTCAAAACGATACACGCGCCATCACAATACAAAATTGAGCCGCTCGCAAAAAATCATCCATCCCCTTTTTTGGATTGATAAAACCGCTCCCACTCGCGATCAAAATCGTGGTCGAGCGTCATGACATACGGGTTATCGTGTGGCAATTCATCGACTGTTGCCAGATGGTCTTGCAAT
>PGTJ01000128.1 GCA_002794515.1 Phototrophicales bacterium | reverse complement strand
GTCATTGTATGTGTGTTTTGGTTATTATTGATTTTAAGTGAACAAACGAAACACCCTGAACAACAAGCATTTTTGTGGAGGATGGCATGGCTACTGCCGCAAGTAGTAAAGGTGCATTGGTCGAGCGGACAGCTACCCAACAAGTTGTGGTAGATGTTGCGGGCATCAATCGCCGTGAGTTCTTATATTATATTTGGGGGGCATCGATTGTGATGCTCTTGGGTGAATCAGCAGTTGGATTGATTTGGTATTTGTTGCCACGCTTCAAAGAAGGCGAATTTGGTGGCGAGTTTGTATTTGGGAGTGATGCAATCCCAGAGGTCGATGCAAAGCCGACACGAGTCCCCGAAGGACGGATGTGGTTATCGAATTCATCAGAAGGATTTGTCGCTTTATATGCCGTGTGTACCCATTTGGGATGTTTGCCCGGTTGGTCAGATAACAATCATCGTTTTGAATGTCCATGTCATGGGTCGAAATATCGTATCGCTGGTGAATGGATTGAAGGTCCTGCCCCGCGTGGTTTAGATGCCTATGAATTCACCATCTTCTTCACCGATGGTTCACAAGCATCGAGCAACGGTAGCCGCGACCCCATTCAATTGAATGGACGCACCATTGAACGGGTTGTGGTCAATTCTGGCAAGCGCATTTTGGGTCCACCACACGGCGCGTAGTGTGTTGTGGATGTGTATTTAGTGTGAGTGTGTTGGTTGTGTTCGGATTAGAGGAGTCACTTTATGTCCATACTCCCATTTCCCTCATTCCTTGATGATATTAAGGAAAAAGGGTTTAAGAGAGCAGTTTTTGAAGGTGTAGACGACATCGTGAAGAGCATCACCGCAGGCATGAATATCCAAGATATTCGTGAAGCCTTGCGCGGCGAAGCACCGAGCCGTCGTCCCAATCCGCGTTTGCAACCCCATAGCGATGGCTTTTGGTTGCACATGCGCCCCAGCTTTTTTCATAAAGATATGACGGGGGTGTATCCCACCTTCCGTTTAGGATGGTTATCTACTTATTTTGTATTTTTCGAGACGATTACAGGCATGTTCCTGATGGTGTGGTATACGCCATCGCCACAAATTGCCTACGGCAACATGGTGGCAATCCTGAGCAATGTGCCACTCGGTCAACTCATGCGTGACTTGCACCGCTTGGGTGCAGAAGCGATGGTTCTCATCGTCACGCTCCATATGATACGAACTTTTATGACGGGATCGTATAAAAAACCACGACAATTTACGTGGTTCTCTGGCGTGATTTTGCTGTTCGCCACCTTCTTCCTCAGCTTTAGCGGGTATTTGCTCCCCTGGGATCAACTCGCTCTATGGGCGGTGACGATTGGCGCATCGATGGTCGAAGCCTCGCCACCACCGATTGTCGGCGAAACGCTCAATTTGCTGTTGCGCGGTGGTCCAGATATTGGCGCGAATGGTTTGTTGCGCTTCTATCTGCTTCATGTGTTGGCTGTGCCTGCCATTTTGTTCATCTTCACCGGTGTTCACTATTATAAAGTGATTATTCATGGTCATAGTTTGCCACCACAAAAAGAAAATATCGGCGAAGACACCGCCAAGCGCGTCCCGCTCGACAAGCGTGTGTATTTCATCCCCGATGTGTTGACCAGCGAAATCATGTGGATTGGTGTGACCAGCTTCATCCTTGTGGTCTTGTGTGTGTGGTTTTATCATGCACCCCTCGAAGCCCATGCCGACCCACAAGTCACCCCATTAGGCACAACCGCCCCATGGTATTTCTTGTGGATTCAAGGTGCGCTCAAATTGGGTGATAAAGTGCTTTGGGGCATTATCTTCCCCACAGTGGTCTTGTTGATATTCTTCGCCTGGCCCTACCTAGATAACACCCCCAGCCGTCGGTATGCCGACCGTCGTTTTGCGCTCATCGTGTGCTTCGCCTTCATGTCGAGCTTCACCGTATTGAGCTATATGGGTACAGCGGAATATGGTGTGAATACCACCGCCGACCAAGAGATCTTCTATTATATGGCGCATGAACCCGCCCATAACCGTATGGGTATCATTTTGCCTGTGCCGTTTGAACAATTGCCTGCGGGCTTCTATACCACCCGTGAATTCACTGCCGAAGAGGGCATGAAAGAATCGGCGATTGCCGCGCTGAACGAGGCGTTATATGGCACAGAATTGGGCAAGCAATTGGCAGAAAAGCTGAAGACAGAGGCGCATAACCCCGCCTTTAACCTCGATGCGACCAATATCCGTGTCCGTCCTGTCCCACAAGCCGAAGCACCCCGCTTGGCATATGTGATGGAATTGTTCGAGAAGCAAGTCGCCAAAGAAGACAAAGAACTCTATAACGGTTGGGGCGCGGTGTTGATCACCGATAATCAAGATAACCTCAAACGGATTGACATCATCCTCGTTTGGGAGGCGATTGAACTCGAAAATGGGCAACCTGTTTTGGATGAAAATGGCAATGTCAAGCCCATCTTGAAAGACGATGGCACACCTGTGTATAACATCGCTATTGACCATGTATTCATCCATCGTGATGCCGCTTACTTCATGAATTATTAGCATGTATCATGTCGGGTGTCTGAGGTCGCTCAGATGCCCGATATGGCGTTGTTCAGGGAATGTCCTCATCAGGACTCAGAGGGAAAAAGATATGCTACAACGTTTATTAATTGACCGCATCGAGAATCGCATTCTCGTCGGCATTACCATGTTTGTCGGTATTATGATTTTAATCGGATGGGTTGCCATCAATGAAGGTGAACGGATGCGCTCGTTCACCAATCAGTTTGAAGCCCGTTCTATCGAATTTGGCGCGGAACTATTCGCCGCCAACTGTACAACTTGTCATGGTGTGGATGGGCGTGGCATCGGCAATTTTGGTCCCGCGCTCAACAGCCCCTATTTGTTTGGGCATAATTATTTTGCGTCTATCAACAATCAAATTACTGCCATTAATGCCCGCGAAGCCCAATTAATTGCTGAACGCGATGCCTTAATGCAAGAATTTGTCAATGCCAATGATGCCCGCCGTGAGCAGATTCGGGCGCGTCGTGATGAAATTGAAGCCATCTTGACGGGTGAAGATGGTCTGGCGGCAGAACGCGCCGCAGTCTTTGCCGAACGCGATAACCTGCTCAATAGCTTGCAACCCGCTATCGATTTGGGTTATCCACAACCCACAGTCAACGAAGATGGCACTGTGACTTCTGTTTATAGTCGCTTGGCATTTTTGGAGTGGAATGGCTCGCTGGAATCGTTCATCTATACCACATTGGTGCATGGTCGCCCAACCAGTAAGACTTATTGGGAAAACGCCCAAATGGTGTCGTGGTCTCAACAAACAGGTGCGCCTCTGCGTGATGACCAATTGCGTAACCTCACCGCATATATTATGAATTGGGACAAGGGCAATGCGTGGACAATCGAAGATGCTCTCGCCGTGCGCCAATATCCACTCGTGCCTGTGGCGGGTGGTGGTGAGATGGTCGCCTCTGCGCCACCCGTTGGGACTGATGTCGATGCGATTGTCGCCCAATTGGATACTGTCGTTGGTGATCCTGTTCGTGGTGAACAAATTTATAACAACCAACAACGCTCACAATTGGGCGCACGTTTGGGGTGTGGTGGATGCCACCTGAATGGTGTGGCTGGTCCAGCGCATAATGCCAAATGGGATCATTTCTTCAATGAACGCAGTCAATTGCCCCAATTTGCGGGCTACACCGTGCAGAAATATCTGGTCGAGAGCATCGTCAACACAGGTGCTTATATCGTCCCAGGTTATGCCGCGGGTCAGATGCCGGGCGATTTTGCCAACCGCATGAGCCTGCAAGATATGGCGGATATTCTGGCGTATCTGCATACCTTCAGCACTGTCGACCCTTATGTCCCACCGACACCTGCTGAACCATCGGCAGAAGCCACACCCGAAGCGTAAATCGAATTGAATGTGAATTGTCAATCCCCCTATCATCAGGGGGATTTTTTATTTGTTCCTGTTTGGGTATATGCCACATGGCTCATGATTGCTACAATATTCACAAAATTTACAGCATAACGAGAGGTATTATCCGCATGACACGACACACCAAATTGTGGATAGGCTTATTCATTGGCATCATTGCTATTGGGGTAGGGGTGATTATGGCACAAACACAAACCCCGACTATCCCCGATGATTTCACCTGTGATATGGCGGAACTCATCTTTTTACAAGACGACTTTCAGCGATTCACCGATACATTTGATGCGTTATATCAAGAAAATCCAGATGAAGCACTCGCCATGTTATACGATACAGGCAAAGCCTATCAGAAACTGGCATTGACCTGTGGTTATCTCCCACCCGATTTTGCCAGCCTCGCCGCGGGCAAAGATGTCGCCATCATCATGAATGCCCTACAAAACCTGAAAGGTGATCCTGTTCGTGGGCAATCGATTTACAATACACTCGAACCCTCTGGCACAGGTGATATGATTGCCTGCGCGGGGTGTCATGGGTCACATGGTGCAAATGCCCCGATGACCGAAGGCACATGGACACGCTGGGATGAGATCCATCGCCTCGAACCGCAATTTGCGGGATACACCTTCGCCCAATATATTGTCGAGAGCATCGTACATCCCGATGCCTATGTGGTCGAGCCATTTTCGCCCGGCATTATGCCGAGCCATTTTGGACAGACCCTGACTTTTCAGGATATTGCCGATATTATTATGTATTTAGAAAGTCAAGACCAATTATTAGATGAATAAAAGCGCGAATTGCGGTACAATACATACCCATTCGCATGAACATCATTGAGGAGCGATAGATATGACCCGTCAAAAATGGATGACCCTGTTGGTGATGCTGATGATGGTGTTGATGGTGGCGACAGCACCCGTTTTGGGCGCAGAAGAAACACCATCTGACCAGCCAACGACCACCGCGACCACACAATCCACCAGCAATTACAGCACTGGTATCACCCTCATTTTTCTGATTTTAGGCGTGACAGGTGTGACCGTTGTCGGTGGTTTGAATTGGTTCACCGAGATTACTGAGCGCAAAAATCGAAAATCATCGTAACTTCTGCACCCGAAAAATTGGGCGCAAAAATAACCCCTTTTAGTGGGCTTATGTAGGTAATCGAATAACGAGGGGCTTTGAGCCTCTCGTGTGTTACAATACGAAAATAGAGCAAGGCTAAACGAATATGACCGATTTCACATTAGAAAAACCACTAGCACATGAAACACCTACTACATGGGAAAAACCACTCCATCCTGTGACAACCAAAAATCGTCAATGGCAATTTTGGGTGGGCATCGCGCTCATTTTAGGTGCGGTGATATTTCTCATCTTGGGCAACACGATTGGTGGCGCACAATATTTCACAACGGTCGAAGCGCTCATGGCGAATCCATCCGACCATGTTGGCAAGACCATCCGCATCTCTGGTGCGGTGGTCGGCGAGACTATCCGCTACGACCCGCAAAATTTGACTATCGCCTTCAGCATCGCCCATATCCCAAGTGATGCCAAAAATATCGGCGAGGCGTTGTTCATCGCCGCCAATAATCCTAACGCCACACGCTTGCCCATATACATCGAAAATACCGTCAAACCCGATTTGCTCCGTCATGAGGCACAAGCCATCATTACAGGCAAATTAGGCGATGATGGGGTGTTTTATGCCACCGAATTATTGCTCAAATGCCCCAGTCGTTTTGAAGATGGTGCAAGCCCAATGAATGTGAACCAGATGTCATCATGATGCGGATGGTATCTTTGAAAAAATCCCTATTGCTGATGCTCATCGTGGTTATTGGGGTTTATGGTCTGAGTCATGATAATCGCCTTTTGTTCGCCCAAGAACCACAACCGACAACTGATGATCTGTCTGGCGAAACAACTCCAGAAGCGACTCCGCTCATCCGCGAATCGGTGCAAGGGACGATAACAGGCACGGTGACGATGATGACCGATGGTATGACATTGCCAACCGATACGCCTGTCTCCTTGCATATCGTTGACCCCTATACCCAAGCCGAGACCATCCTCACCACCACCTTGAGCGCCGATAATCGGTATCGCTTTGCCGATGTGACCATCACACAAGGCGATTTTTATTTCGTGATTGTCCAATTTCAGGGGCGTAATTTCGCCAGCAACCCCATAGAAGGTGATATACGCCTGCCCAATTTTGATATTCCGATTGACGTATTCGCCATCACCACCGACCCTACCGCTATCACCATCCAAAATATGGTGGTGCAAATTCAGCCCACCAATGGGGTGTTGGGTTTCACACAAGTGATGCAAATCCGCAATAATTCCGACAAATTGCACATTGGGAGCATTCCGATCGGTGATAATCGCAATGCCACCATCGAAATGACTGTGCCTGTTGGCGCGTTGATCACAGAGGCATTTGTGTTGCTTAATAACGAACTTCTGCCTATGCGTGAGGGCAGTTTTTTAGTGGATAACAGCACCTTCAATATTCGTTATACCGAGCCGTTATTCCCCAATTTCGATTATCTGGTTGTGGTCAATTATCTCATGCCATACGAACAAGATGCGGTGATGGAATTTCCGGTGTGGCATCGCTTTGATGGCGAGATGCGCCTGCTCATCAGCACCGATGAATTGCGCGTTATCGGCGAGGGCTTTCAAGGACTTGGCAAACAACCGATTGGCGATGTCGAATTTTCGGCATATGGTGTGCGCTATAATTTATTCCCCAACGACCTCATCCGTTACGAATTGAGCGGACGGGTGGCGGGCGTGGGCGAATTTCCGTCTAATAATCCCGCCCGTTCACAGGCGACCATCTCGCTGGCGGATAATTTGCCCCTGTTGGCGATTATCGCCGTGATGAGCCTGTTGGTCATCTTTTTTGGTGTGATGTTGATGTCGTGGCGACGTAAATCGAAAATCATGCCACCCTCCACACAGGATGTTGAGGCATCATGACCGACCAACCCCGTCCGATTATCGAAATTCATAATTTGGTCAAGCAATACGATTTATTGACTGTGTTGCGTC
>PGTJ01000052.1 GCA_002794515.1 Phototrophicales bacterium | reverse complement strand
TTGATTCGGGCGATTGATTTCCGCAACGATACGCCCGATAACCTCGCCGCTACCGACCGTAACCCCGCTGGCGGGAATACCGACCGTCATCCGACCGATGGTAATCCATTAGCATTACCTGCCCAAAACCCAGTGCTGTCGTTCTGGCATCTGCGTCGCCTAGCGAGTGGAGATAACTTCATTGTCGAATGGCGCAACGCCAACGAAAATGAGACACAGTGGAAGCGCATTTGGGTGTATATCAACCGCATGACCAATACACCAGGCACATTCCTCAACAAGACGCGCTACAACGATGTATGGGAATATGTCGAGATAGACCTTGCGCCAATTGTTGCCACATTCACCGCCGATAACAAATCGGATGATATTTTGTTCCGTTTTGTATTATCGACTGATGGTAGCAATGTTGATGATGGCATTTACATCGATGAAATTCGTATTCAAGACCGTCAAGAAAATGTCTTCCGTTTGTGGGAGACTGGCACAAATCCGACTGTCAATGGGCAACAATTTGGCAATGGTACAGCCGCCAACTGGGCATCGGATGCCGATGAAAGCGATTGGTTCATGAAGTGGCGTATGGGTGGCGAATGGGAGCGCATCACATGGGAACAACAAAATGGTCTTCATGCCTTCCACGAAAGTGCTGGTGGTCAAACATCTGCGCCATACTTCAGCACAGATACCAGTAGCATCAACATTTCGCGCACCAAGATCCGCTCGTATCAGGTATTAGAGATGACACAAATCATCGATATGCGTGCGACCGATGTGACGACCATCCCCACATTGTATTTCTGGGCGCGGTATCGGACAGCCACAGATGACCGTTTGTCGGTGCAAATTTCGTATGAATTGCGTCCATCAGATTATGCGCCTCAGACATTGGCACAACATATGACAACCAGATGCAATAACAATAATGTGTTGCAATGTTATGAACAACAATATGGCTGGAGTCCGTGGGTAGCCGATCCGACACCACCGAATCCCAATCCCACATGGAATAGCAACAATGTATTCAACATTGGCGCATCGCAAAATTCATTCGGATGGAAGCAATATCAGGTCGATCTCAGCCCATATGCCGCCAGATTCACCACACCACAACGCGAGGGACGGCGCATTCGTATCCGCATTGTATATGATGCGTTGGATAACGGCGGTAGCACTACCAACCCGAAGAACGATGGTCTGTATGTAGATAACTTCACCATCGTGCCACGCCGTGATCAAGTTATTATCGCCGATATTGGTAATGATGTGTTCTATGATGGTGCCAGTAATATGAATAACTGGATACCCGAAGGCATTTGGGGCTTAGACCCAGAAGTCACCATCACAGGCGGTAGCACGGTTGCTACATTGGGTATTTGGCGTGAATTTTGGTGGGATTGTAACAACTGTACCAGCCTCGCACCTAGTGGCACACCTGGTGAATTGCAAATGGCGGTCGGTGCCGATGTCTTCTTAGATAGTGCCAATTTGGTGACAGGTGCCGTGAGCGCGTCGGGCTTCACAGGGCGTGTCCCCGTCACGCGCAATGTGTTGGATATTAACTATCGTATGGGGACAGGTTCGCCACGCTCTGGGGTGCCATCGAATAATATTGTTGGTCGCTGGGTGTTGACCACACCGGTCGTTGGTACAAGTGGTGTCAATGCTGGACAATATACCTTCATCACCAATTCCGATGATGGTGTGCGCCTCAAGATTGACCAAGTAGACGGAGCGGGCAATGTGATCAACCCGCGTCCACCTGAATTAGAGTGGAATGTCATCAACAATTGGAACGATCATGGTGAAGTCCGTGATATGGGACGTGCCAACCTCGTCTCTGGTGAACGGTATCGCATCGTGTTGGAATATTATGAACGCGGTAGCAGTGCTGTCATCACCTTGTCTTTGGGTGGTAGCACCTTCTCGTTCACCGATAGCCCCAAACAAGGTGCTGGCGCGACCTTCCCCGATATTCCCGCCTTGCCACGCGCCGATACATCGCTCACATTGAATGGTGTACTCGACCTGCGTGGGACAACACGACCCATCATGGAATACTACACCCTCTATGAGCTGAATGGTGACTCATCGGCAATTGTCGAGGTCTCGAATGATGGTGGGTTCACTTGGCGGACGAATGGCTTAACCGATGACATCCCATTGGTGTCGGGTGGTTGTGGTAGTGGTGCGACATCATCGACATGCGATTTCTATGATGATGCCTCCTTCAGTAGTTCAACACGCATCCCTGGTGAAAGTTGGCGACTGCGCCGACATAACCTCACGGCATATGAAGGACAGCTCATCATGATTCGCTTCCGTTTGCGTCGTGTGAATACCGACTGTTTGAACGCCGATAACACCTGCGACCCCAATTCGTCGAGTTATAACTTGAACGGTTGGCTCATCAGTTGGTGGATCACCGATATCACAGTGGCGAAGACTTCATAAGTCTTGTCTGTATCAGCAACATCAAAAAGAGAGGCATGTCCTCTCTTTTTTTGTTCGGATAGATGAACAATGGGTGGTCAAACAACCCCACTTGTGCTATATTTGATGTGGCAATGAATGCCCCTGTAGCTCAATGGACAGAGCGACTGCCTTCTAAATCAATTGGGCGCTACAATGGAAACGTTGTAGATGTAAACAGTCAAATTCGGTGAAAGCTAAAGAACACCGTTCCATGCCAATACCGAGCCAAGCGAGGTGATGATGTTCATCACCGAGAAGGTGTAGAGACTAGACGGCTGTCACCTAAACGCCGTGGCGCATGGTGAAGGTATAGTCCACAGAGTGCAGAAATGCACACCAATGCGAAGCAGTGGGTTGTGAGTTCGAATCTCGCCAGGGGCGATAGCACAAAATGGGCGCATATGACATGCGCCCTTTGTGTTTTTAGGCGGGGGTAGGGGCGACAAACGTATCTGCCCGTATTTGTAATTGTTTGTGCATAGCTTCTATATCTTTGGGGATGAAAATTAAGGCGATGAATTGGAAGAACCCACATAACACCCATGTGGTGAGCGCCACCAACAAGATGCCATTGGTCAAATTGGATTGGTCGGCAATCAGCCCGACCAATAATGGTGCAGATGCCGCTCCAAATTGCTCGATGAAATATTGAATCGATAGGGCGGTGCTACGGACTTCTGGCACGGCAATATCGTATACTGTCGAGACGATGTTCGGTCCAGAAAATAAGACGAACAACGCGGTTAATGGCAAAAATATGATGAATAATGGATTGATTGAGGCGAATAAATTGCCAATAACCGTCATATCGCTGAATGGGCTTAAATACAAGTTGGCTAATCGCCCCTCGACAGGGATGTTGAGGGTGATGAACATCATGAATGAGCCAGATAACACACCCGTTGTGCCGACAATCAAGCGCCCGCGTTTTGTCCGTTTGAATAAAAAGTCGCCGAGCCATCCGCCTAAAAATGCCCCGCCTGCCATCACCAGCACTGAGAACGCCATGAGTGGCAAAATCTGACCATCAGACATGCCACGTTCTCGTTCTAAATAGGTGAAAAACCAAAATGAGAAGATATTCAACGGAAAAACGCCAAAAAAGCCTTGTATAAATAGCGGGATAATCGCCCGACGTTTGAAGAGGGCGCGTGCTTCTGACCAGCTAAAGCGGAAGGTGGCGGCTTCGGCGATATTTTCGAGTTCGGGTTCAGATTTGCCCCGTGCGACATCGCGTACCACAAAGAATATCATCACCGACATGAGTATCCCCAACCCGCCAGTGAGCAGAAATACCCCGCGCCACCCCCCCAACATCGGGGCGAGCATCAGCGCCAATACCAAGCCTATCATATACCCCAATGGCGCAGTGAGTTGCAAGATGCCATAAATTTTGCCCCGTATGCTCGGTCCGAAATAATCGGACACAAGGCTATATAAGCCCGGATAGCTCGAATCATCCACCCCTGTCGAGGCACGCGCCGCCAAAAAGGCGGGGAATGAGGTCACGATGGCGCTGATAGAAGTCGTCATACCCCATATCAACGAGGCTAGTGCGATGAGCTTCGCCCGCGCAAAACGGTCGTATAAATATCCCCATACAGGATAGAGCAGGGCGGCGACAATCAATGCCCCCGTAGAAATTGCTCCTGTTTGGGTATCGGTGATATTGAATTCGGCTTGGATGTCGCTCACGAGGGGACCGATAATCAATTTATCGGCTTGATGAAGCAACATGAACATGAAAAAAATAGCTAAGACCAACCAACGGTATTTGTTCATCATAAAAACCTTTTAAGATACGATAAAAATTTTTTATTGAGATAAGCATAACGCCGATTGGATTTTGTGGCAAATAAAAAGACGGCTCATTTGCCGTCTTTTGGGGCATCAGTTCATCAATTCTTGATACAATCGTTGCGTCTCTTCTGAGAAGGTGTGATTTTGTTGCTTGAAGATGTCGCTCAGGCGTTGATAATGCGAGGCGATTTCGCTCCTGCGCCCCAACTTGGCATAGAGGCGCATGAGGTCGCGGTGATAATCTTCGTTTTGAATATCCAGATTGATGCCTTTATTGAGCAACATCAAGGCTTTGTCTTCGCGGTTGGTGTTGCTATAAACCACCACCAGGTTGCGGATGGCTTCGGCAAACCCGACTTTGAATTCTTTGCGCCGTTGCAAAATCCAATCTTCAGTGTGGTCATATAAAAATGGCGCACGATGAATTTCGATGGCGCGTTCCCATGCTTTGACTCGTGCATTTTGGTCATTACTCGTCCTGCCGATGAGGAGCATGTTGGCGAATTCAATCACATCATAATAGAGTGGCAGTTCCCAATTGATATGATAGTAATTTTCGTCATGCACCAGTGCATCATAATCCATCGCTTTATGCAGGCGGCGTTTGGTCACATGAAACACATTCACTGCTTGATCTTCATCGAGACCGGGCCAAAATGTCCGACAAATTTCGGAACGGGTGACGAGTGAACGGTCGAGTGTGAAGAAGAACAACAAACGGGGGAGGTGTCCTTCCCAGCCATCAATTTTACGCCCCTGAATAATCACATCACCCCGACTAAGGGCAGAAATTTCCATGCCATTGACATCGCGCTGGTTGTTAATGCCATAAAAATTATCCATGATGATGTGCGAGTCGCGCAACATGGTGGCGCGTCCGTGGGCGATCATCGCCGCCCACGGCAAGCGGGGCAGGGTACGACTATTGATCACCAGACGGATGTTATCGGGCAAATTTGCCGAGAGTTTTTCGACAAAAATTTGTACTTCATCGGCGCGGTCACTGCGGTCATATTCATCGAATATCAAGAAGAATTCATCGTCTGTGGTCTCTGCCAAATCTTGTACAAATGTCGAGACAATTTCATCGGCGGTTTTATACACATCATCGTATATACTGGGCGGTAACATCAAGGTATGTCTGCCAAAAAGTGGGAAGTAATCGGCGAGATGGTGTGTGAGGCTATTGACAAATGTTTGGAGCGTAATATCATCAGGGCTAAAGGAATAGGATATGGCTTTGTGTTGTGTGCTACTCATCAATTTCGCCATTAGCACCGTGCGGAGTTTGCTTTCTGGGTGCAACAAGAGTAATTTCGAGTGAGGCGCATGATGCAAAAATGTTTGATACGACAAATCGAGTGCATCTTTTAAGTTCATGCTCAGTTTTCCTTAGCAGTATACAGTACACAATTCTATTTTAGCATATTACATAATATTGTGTAGAGTACCATATAACCAAATTTAAGAAAAGGTATAAACGATTATGATAGATAAAACCCTCAAGCCACACCGCCCATTGGGGCTAACTATTGCTATTCTGGTGGCGATTATTTTTTATTCAATCATCCCCCTGTTGTTCACCGCGCAATTGTTGTTGGTCGAAGCCCATATGGCTTCTATGGAGACCGAATGGTATGTTGATGAAGACGACACGGTTGAACAAATCGCTTCAGGTGGCAATTTGACGGGGGGTATCACCCGTTTTGATATGATTGTTCAGGGCGTGTTGGCGGTCATCTTTTTGGGGGTGGCATTTTTTGCATGGCGTGGCAAACCACGCATCATGCGTCATGTATATGTTTTGGCGGTGATTATCACCTCATTGGTGACATTATTCGTCACCATTTTTCCATCGGCAACGGGCGGATTAAGTGGCGGTTCGCTCGATTCGTTCTCGCGCTTGCTCAATCCGACCGTCTTGGTTTTTAATATCTTGTTACCATTATATGTGATATGGTATCTGAATCGTGCGCCTGCACGGGCATTTTATCGGGGATATTATCTGCCAGAAGAACTCGAAGCGATTCAACAGATGTTGGATAGTTAATAGACAATAAAGGCGCGACAGACTGCGCCTTTACATCTTTATTTTTCTAATTCCAGCCGTATTAATTCGCGTCGTAGTGTTTTGCCAACAGCCGTCTTGGGCAATTCGGGGATAAAACTAATCCGACGGGGGACTTCATACATCGCCAAAAATTTCTCGCAATGTTGGATGATGTCTTGTTCGGTGGCGGTCATATCGGGCTTGAGGACGACCCACGCTTTTAATGCCTCTTGACCGACCTTGTCGGGATGTGGAATCGCCGCCACACCGACCTCTAACACGGCGGGATGCTCTTTAATCACCTTTTCGATATTAGCAGGATACACATTATACCCGCCGATGAGCGCCATATCTTTTTTGCGGTCTATCAGATAAAAATAGCCTTGTTCATCCATATAGGCGATATCACCCGTATATAGCCATGTTTTGCCATCGAGTTGGCGCAAGGTGTTGGCGGTCTCGCTGGGGAGTTTGTAATAGCCCGTCATCATGTTGAGGCTGTGGATGATGAGTTCGCCCGGTTCGCCGATTTTCATCGGTGTGACCCCGTCATCGAGGCTGACGATACGCGCATCGACATCGGGGAAGGGCATGCCAATCGAATTGATTTTATTCTCGCCAATGACCGGGTTCGAGTGGCACGCCACCAAAATTTCGCTCATGCCAAAGCCTTCGGCGATTTGACTACCGCTTTTGCTCTCGAATGAGCGTTTGGTTTCGGGTGGTAATGGCGCAGAGCCACTCGAATTGAACACAAACGATTTTAAGCTGACCTCGCCACTCTCGACTCGTTTATGATTATTCACGGCGTTGAATAATGCTGGCACACCCAAAAACACATTCGGCTTGTAGTGGTGAATGACATCCACCACTTCATCGACATCTCGCGGATTCGGTATAAGGATGATTTTTCCACCAGCCGATACCGATTGTGTGAGCAATGCCACCAATCCATAGGCATGGAACATGGGGATAGCGCCCAAAAAGGTCATCTCGTCCATTTTGACAGGGAAGATGCCCTCGCTCATGCCTGTCCATTTTTGGATTTGATAGGTGTTGGTGACGAGTGCGCGATGCGTCGACATCGCCCCTTTCGATACACCGGTCGTCCCGCCTGTATACTGAAATACGGCTAAGTCATCTGCCGTGACGGTGACATTGGCTTTTTGCCCGGCATATTTTTTGAGGACATCTAAAAATGCCATGTCGCCCGGTTGTAAGGTAACGGCATGACCATCTTTTTTCTCTTTGGCAAGGGTGAATAATATTTTGGCAGGTGTTGGCAAATAATCTTTAATATTGGTGACGATAATTTTTTCGACTTTGGTTTTATCCTGAAAGCCTTTGATCATGTTATAAAACAGGCTCAGGCATACCACGAAACGTGCATCACAATCGTTGACTTGATACTCCATGCGTGGAGCGGGGTAGGTGGGGTTGGTGGCGGCGACAATCCCACCCGCTTTCAGCACACCATAATAAGCGATGGCGAAGGCGGCGCAGTTGGGTAACACAATGGCGACCGTCTCGCCTTTTTTAAGCCCCATATCCACCAATGCCGCGGCGAGCGCATCAGATGATTCATCTAGTTCACGGTATGTCACCCCCGCCGACAACCGCCCCAACAGGGGCAGTTTGGCGGTGGTGACGAGTGCCACATGGTTCGGTTGATTTTTTGCCGTGCGTGTCAAAAAGTCTTGTAGGGCATGTTCGGGATAGGGCAACATGCTGGCAGGGACATGCGGATCATAATGTTTCGTCCAAGGACGAGAATCATATGGATTATCGGCACTCATGACTGTTTCTTCTCACGCGCTTGAATTTCCATCATGACCAATTCACGACGGAGGGTTTTGCCAACGGTGGTCTTGGGCAATTCGCTGATGAAGCTGATGCGACGAGGCACTTCATACGCCGCCAGATGTGCCTCGCAATGTTTGATGATGTCGGCTTCGGTGGCGATCATACCGGGCTTGAGGACAATCCACGCTTTCAATGCCTCTTGCCCCTCTTTTTCGGGATGTGGCACAGCCGCCACGCCCACCTCTAACACGGCAGGGTGATCTTTGATGACTTTTTCGACATTATTCGGATACACATTAAAGCCACCGATGAGCGCCATATCTTTCTTGCGGTCAACGATGAAGAAATAACCATCTTCATCCATATAGGCAATATCGCCCGTGTGCATCCAACGTTTGCCATCGTGTTCACTGATGACATTTGCCGTCTCGGTGGGCATGTTATGATAGCCGACCATAATATTAGGCGAGGAGATGATCAGTTCGCCTGGTTCGCCGACCTTCATCTCGGTTTTACCATCATCGAGGCTGACGATACGCGCATCCACATCGGGCAAGGGCAAGCCGATAGACCCTTCTTTATTCACACCGCGCACTGGATTGACGTGTGTGGCGGTGGGGATTTCGCTCATGCCAAAGCCTTCGAGCAATTTGCCCCCGCTAATCGCCTCGAATTCGCGTTTAGTCGCGGGTGGTAATGGCGCAGAGCCACTCACACACAGGCGAATCGATTTCATGCTCAGTTTGCCCGATTTCACATCTTCATTTTGTGTCAGGGCATTGTATAAGGCTGGCACACCATGAAACAGTGTTGCTTTATAGTGATGAATGATTTCTGCCACCTCTTTAATATCACGCGGATTCGCCACCAGCACAATGCGACTGCCTTGCATCACCCCTGTGCTGAGGACGGCGACCATCCCAAACACATGGAACATGGGAATAGCGCCCAACATGACCTCTTGTTCACCTGGGACACCATCCACAGAGAGGAAGGCATTTTGTTGCAAGACATTAGCGACCAATGCCCGATGTGTCGAGATGGCGGCTTTCGATACACCGGTCGTCCCGCCTGTATATTGGAATAAGCAAATGTCATCGGGGGTCACTTGTACGGTCGATTTTTGCCCCGCATACTTAGCGAGGACATCCTTAAACCAGACATCACCATCTTTGAGCGCGGCGATGAAATGTCCGTCTTTTTTCTCTTTGGCGATGGTGAACAGCAATTTCGCCAATGGGGGCAAATATTCTTTGATATTGGCGACAATCACCTTTTTCACTTTGGTCTTCGATTGTACGCGCTTCACTTGCTCATAAAATAGCGATAGACAGATGACGATTTCGGCATCGCAGTCGTTGATCTGATACGCCATTTTGTCATCGGGATACGTGGGGTTGGTGGCGGCGACAACACCACCCGCTTTGAGGATGGCATAAAAGCTGATGCAAAAGGCAACCGTGTTGGGCATGACAATCGCCACTCGATCCCCTTTTTTCAGCCCCATATCGACCAATGCCGCAGCAAGGGCATCGGAATAACGGTCGAGTTCACCGTAGGTGACGGCTTTATCGAGCCGTCCGACAACGGGCAGATGGGCGCTGGTGATGAGGGCAGGATTGTTCGGGATGCGACTGGCGGTTTGCTTCAAAAAATCTTGTAATGTAATTTCGGGATAGTCGAGTGTGGCTTTGACACCCTTATCGTAATGTTTCGTCCATGGACGGTCGGCGTATGTGACCATTAAAACACTCCTTTAAGTGATTATTTATTAATTTTGTTACGGATTATAGACGGTTATCAGGTCATGGGCAAGTCAATTGGTGATTTTTGACGAAACTTCTATAAATGGATTAATTATCCTCATCGGGTGTATGCCAATCGCGCCAAACTTGTGGGATTTTGGCGATTTGCCCCGCCTTGGTGATGCAAATATGTTTGGTTTGGGCGGTGGCTAAAATCTCACCCGATTGTGTATCGGTGACGGTATATTCAAATGACATGCCCCTGCTTTTCATTTCGCTAATCCATGTGTTGATGGTGATCGATTGCTCATAACGGGCGGGTTTGATATGGCGGATATGCACCTCAGATACCAGTAAAAAATAACCTGTCGCCTCGAATTGGCTATATGGAAATCCGCGTTGGCGGGCGTATTCGCTTCGTCCTTCTTCAAGATAGGTGATGTAATTTTTATGATGCACGATGCCCATGGGGTCGGTTTCGGCATAGCGCACGATGAGGGTGGTCGAGATGACGATAGGGGGCATATGGATAATCTCTGCTTTCGTGGTTGGCTTTCAGTCATGTATAATTATACAAAATTTATCGGTGAATGAGACTTGAAGATGTCGCCAGAGAAATCTGTGGGAATACATCTCTATATCATCATACAAAGACCAAGCCTTGATCATTGTACAAGCCAAAGGAGATGCACCATGACCACATCCAAACAACAAGTCGGGAAATTGGGCGAAGATGTGGCGGTGGATTATCTGTTGGGGCAGGGGTATCGGATTATCACCACCAATTGGCGTTGTAAATGGGGCGAAATTGATATTATCGCCCATGATGGTCGGGAATGGGTGTTCATCGAAGTCAAAACGCGGCGTAGCATCCACGACAATACCCCGTTTGAAAATATTACACCCGCCAAAATGCATAGGCTGATTAAAGTGGCTTATATGTATGCCCATAGCCAACAAATTCATTCATGGCGCATTGATGCGATCGCCGTTATATTGGGAAAATCTGCACATATCGAGCATATTCAAAATGCCTTCACCGACTGATGAGACTATCCCGTTGTTGGTCATCCTCGGACCAACTGCATCGGGCAAGACAGGGTTAGCCATTCGTATCGCCCAAGCTATCGGTGGTGAGATCATCGGCGCAGATAGCCGACAGATTTACAAATACATGGATATTGGCACGGCAAAACCCACGCCGTTAGAACAAGCACAAGCCCCGCATCATCTGATAGACATCATCCCGCCAGATGAGCCGTTCCCTGTGGCGCGGTATCAGGCGATGGTTTATGACCTCATCCCCCAAATTTATGCACGCGGGCATATCCCCATGCTGGTCGGTGGGACGGGGCAATATATCACCGCCGTGACCGAAGGCTGGGCTTTTCCGCAAGTGCCACCCGATGCGATGTTGCGGGCGCAACTCGAAGCCGATGCCGAGTCGCTCGGTGTACAAGCCTTATATGACCGTCTGATGCAACTCGACCCTGAAATCGCCCAAATTGTGCATCCGAATAATGTACGACGGGTGGTGCGTTATTTAGAGGTGTGCCTCATTACAGGGCAACGGGTGAGCGATTTACAACGTAAAAAAGCACCGCCGTATCGCATTTTGGAACTGGGACTGGTCGGAGAACGTCATATCTTATACGACTGGGCAGATAAGCGCGTGGATAAGATGATGGCGATGGGCTTTTTGGATGAGGTGAAGCGTCTGTTGGATATGGGTTATTCGCGCAAATTGCCTTCGATGAGCGGACTCGGTTATTCGCATTTGGTACGGCATATCCTCGATGGCGAATCGCTAGATGAGATGGTGCAACAGACCAAATATGACACACATGAATTTATCCGTCGGCAACAGACGTGGTTTAAGGGTCACGATAACGGCATTTTGTGGCATAATGTACAAGAATATGATATGGTAGCCATGATAGCGCATATCCGAACATGGTTAGGATGGTAGATGTTTGATATATTCCGAAATCGGCGTGATAATCCGAATGTGTTGGTCGCAGTCGTGTTATTATTTTTATTGGTGATTTTCGCGGGACCGAGCAACTTGCCCCGCCTCATCTCGAGTTTATTGCCATTCGCCGATGAAGGGGTATCATGTGAGCGCCTGCGTGATGGCACGAATCGGGCATATCATCAATCGCTCCTCAGCAGGCGGGTGAATCAGCAACCACAAGCGCCGATTAGCCTTGCTGTCCGTACCACACCCATCACCGACCAAAGCACGACTATCTCCATCACGGTGGTCATCACCAACCTGACGGTCGCCCCAGTGC